>JAYWHS010000515.1:0-3606 GCA_043777635.1 Kofleriaceae bacterium
GTCGACCAAGAGCGAAATATCTCGGCTGGTGCCAGGGAATTTTGCGATGGCGACCATCTGGCGAGGTGCCAACGCAGGCAACATCTCAAGCGCGATCTCGAACATGTAGACCGCAGCTTCGATGCCGAATTTGCCACGCACTGCTGGATGCACTTCGCCGAAGCATCCGACCACCACGCCACCGACGAGTAACTCGCCGGCCAGCCCAGGATGCAGATACGGAATCGTCGAGGAGCTGCGCGTGACCACGGGTGCGTTGCACACCGCTTGAATCGCGCGCTCAGCGAAACCCTTGGCATCAAAAATATCCCACGACGTCGTCGCGGCCAGTTGCGCCGGGCGTTTGCCGGTTAGCACACCAACAACCATCTGTTGTTCGTCGGCCAGGCCAGTATCGCGGCCGTGCGCTGGGTCGCGAGGCCGCGCTAAGAACACGGTGCCAACTTCGAACAAGGCACAATCGCGTTCGCCAAAGCTGGCGTTGCGGGCAATCGCGCCCAGCAAGTTAGGTACCAGCGAGGTCCGCATGACCGCTTGGTCTAGACTCATGGGATTTTTTAAGGCGATTGATGTTGTGCGACGGTCGGTGGCAGGTAGCCCAAGCGACTGCACCCGCACTTCACTGGTAAAGCCAAACGTAATGGCCTCGGACAAACCAGCATGCACCAACGCATGCCGAGTTACGTCTTGGCGATCCAAGGCCTGTAGCGGCGGCGCCTCGCGCAAGCGTGGAATGCTATCCGGCACCGATTCGTAGCCGCCCAAACGCAACACTTCTTCGATCAAGTCAATCTCGCGGCCGAGATCAAACCGATGCGTCGGTGGCGTCACGGTAAGGTCAGCGGCCGATTCCGTAACCGCACAACCGAGCTGCCGAAGAATTCGGGCAGCGGTATCAGGGGCAAACGTAACCCCGGCAATCGCTGCAAGGCGTTCCTGCCGCAGCGTGACCGGCGGCAACTGACGCGGCACCGGATTGGCATCCACAACCTGGCTGGCAACCTTGCCACCGAGTTGGCCAAGCAAAAATGCCGCGCGCGCAGCCGCAAACTCGGCCATCGCAGGATCGACATTGCGCTCAAAGCGATGCGAAGCTTCGGAATGCAAGCCGAGCCGACGGCCGGTGCGACGCACACCTAGCGCGGTAAAGCTGGCGCTTTCCAACAGCACATCGGTTGTCGCGGCGGTGACTTCGCTGTCGAGTCCACCCATCACACCTGCGAGGGCAACAGGGGTTTCGCCGTCGCAGATCAGTAGATCTTCAGCCGTCAACGTGCGCACCACGCCATCAAGCGTGGTGAACGAACTACCGGCCACCGCACAACGCACGACAATTTTGCCGTGTTGCAGCTTGGCTGCATCAAACGCATGCAATGGTTGGCCCATTTCAAACATCACATAGTTGGTAACATCGACCAGATTGTTAATCGGCCGAACGCCGACGTTGCGCAACCGCTGCCGCATCTTGCGTGGTGCTGGGGCCACCACCAAACCGCGAATGCGCCGCGCGACATAGCGTTCACAGCGTTTGGCGTCAGCGATGTCAACTTGGAAATCGACGGTGGCACCAGCATCAACAAACTCGGCGCAATCAACATTTGGCAACACCACGCGGCCACCGACAATCGACACCAATTCGCGCGCCATGCCGACATGGCCCAAAATGTCACCGCGATTGGCCGGCGCTTTAATCTCGAACATCCAATCATCGACCCCAACGGCCATCTGCGCTGGTGCGCCGAGCGGCGTGGCATCGGACTGGGCCAACACAATAATGCCCGAGTCATCATCGCCAATTGCAAGTTCAACCTCGGAGCACAACATGCCCGGCGACATCACACCTTTGACAGCCTTGGCCGCCAACGTCACGCCATTAGGCAGCTTGGCGCCAATTTGCGCCCACAGCACTTTGCGACCAGGCTCCGGTACGTTCGAGGCACCACACACGACCTCCGTCTCGGCGCCGCCACGCGCGGTAATCACCCGCACAATATTGAGTTTGTCAGCGCTTGGATGTGGAGATTTGCCAACCACTTCGGCAACGACAACGCCGGAAAATCCAGCACCAAGATCGGTGAGGCCTTCTACTTCGAGGCCGGCCTTGGTCAGCGCGGCAGCGCCCTGCTCCGCCGTCAAGGCTTGATCGAGGTCGCAATATTCAAGCAGCCAGTTCCATAGGATTTTCATTGTTGTGCTCGTTTTCTTAGCCAAGGGTGCCGTCGCGCCATTGGCATCAACAGTTACATTTGAAAGGCGTTTGAGTCGGTGACTAACCAGCGAGGGAGTCTGGTGTTAAACGAGTAAGGAGTCTGTTGTTAAACGAGTGAGGAAGTCCAGCTGCAAGGCGGAGTGCGAACCGGACCGCAGCGCACTGCCTGTGCGTGAGGACCGGAAGCGCAAGCGACAACGCAGCAGATGGGCTCCGCAACCGTTTAACACCTCCTAGAATTGTCGCAGGAACCTCAGATCACCTTCGTAGTAGTATTTGATGTCATTGATGCCATGCCGCAGCATCGCCATGCGCTCGATGCCCATGCCAAACGCAAAACCGGTATAGCGCTCGCTATCGATACCAACGTTGGCGAAGACCTCCGGATCAACCATGCCAGCGCCACCGATTTCGACCCAGCCAGTGCCTTTGCAGACCCGACATTCGTGTCGACGACCTAAGGCTTGGCCCCATGGATTTGTGGTGGCAGCCCCGGGCAGCGCACAAAAACTGCATTCCATATCAACTTCGGCGCCAGGCTCAACGAACGGGAAATAACTCGGGCGCAAACGAATCGCTAAGTCGCGGGCAAAAAACCGCCGCACGTAGTGCAACAACACGCCCTTGAGGTCGGCAAATGAAATGCCTTCGTCGACCAACAAGCATTCGAGTTGCGTAAACATCGGGCTGTGGGTCGGGTCGTCGTCGCGACGATACACATGGCCCGGCGCGATGATGCGAATCGGCGGTGCTTGATTGAGCATGGTGCGGATTTGCACTGGGCTGGTATGGGTGCGTAGCACTACGTCATCGGCCACGTAGAAAGTATCTTGCATGTCGCGCGCTGGATGATCTTTAGGAATCGCTAGGGCTTCAAACGTGTGCCAGTCGGTATCAATTTGCGGCCCAGTGGCCACGGTGAAACCCAGCTCCGCGAAAATCGCGATGCTTTCGAGCCGCACTTGCGTAAGTACATGCATATGGCCGGCTGGCGCCGGCCGAGCCGGCAACGTCACATCAACTACGCGAGCCAAGTCCACCGCCAACGCTGCTTGCACCAATTCACCGAGCTTAGTTTCGACCCGGCTCTCGATTGTTTGCTTCACACGATTGCTGGCCGCGCCAACGGCCGGCCTTTCGGCTGGAGGAACTTTCGGCAGTTCTTTCATTAGCTCGGAGACCCGGCCTTTTTTGCCGAGAAATTGCGCTTGGGCGGCGCGGATCGACTGTTCATCACGTAAAGGTGCAATGACCACTTCAAATTGCGCTGCCAGATCCTCAAGTTGTGCAAGCAAGGATGACGAATCAGGTGACGACATACGTTCGTGCCTTTCGGGCTCCGGGCCACGCGCGGCGGAAAACTACGGTGAGCAGCCGCCCGATGAAGAATCAAGTAC
>JAYWHS010000516.1:0-3604 GCA_043777635.1 Kofleriaceae bacterium
GCGGCCAACGCCCGCGATGCGCCGAATAACTGGGTTAACAATTGGCCACCCAACGTGCTGCCTTGGCTTGGCGCACCGGCTACGCGTGTGATCAGAATGCCAGCGGCAACTGCGCTTACCAGCGACGGGATTTGCGCCAACAAGCCTTCGCCGACCGAAAGCACGGAATACTTTTGCATCGCAGCGCTTGGCGCCATGCCGTGGACCGCGATGCCAATCGCCAACCCACCAAGCAAATTCACCAACACGATAACAATGGCCGCAACGGCATCGCCTTTGACGAAACGCATCGCGCCGTCCATCGCGCCCATGAGTTGCGACTCGCGGTCGAGCTGCTCGCGTCGATCACGCGCAGTCGCAGCATCAATGGCGCCGCTGCGCACATCGGCGTCGATTGCAAGTTGTTTGCCTGGCATCGCGTCGAGTGCAAAGCGCGCCGACACTTCCGCAACGCGTTCAGCGCCGCGCGCCACCACCAACAATTGCACCACCGTGATGACCGCAAAAATGACCAAGCCAACAATGACATTGCCGGCCGCAGCCGATTGGCCAAAGCCGCGCACCACGGCCCCGGCATCGCCAGTGCTGAGGATCAACCGGGTTGTCGAAACATTAAGCCCGACGCGAAACAGTGTCGTCACCACTAGCAGCGTTGGAAAAATCGTAAACCGTAGCGGCGCCTGCGTGAACAGCACCGCCATTAACAGCAAGGCTGCAATCGCGATGTTGGCCACTAACAACGCATCGAGGATGAGCGTTGGCATCGGCACGATCATCATCACCACAACCGCTAACAACAGTGTTGCTAACCCGACCTCCCCCACATTGTCGCGCCAATTTTTCATGTCAGCACTTCTTCAAGCTCACGTAGATCTAATTCCATCGCTTCATCACTTGCCACCGGCTCAGGTGGTTCGAGTGCATCGTTTTCGATGCGGTCTGACGGCCCACCAAGATTACGAATCAACGACAAATGGACTTGCGATTGAATCATGCGCAGCACGCTGTCGAGTTCACCTGGTGTGACCTTGAGCCGGGCCCGCAATTGTTCGTGAGTCACCTTGACCAGCTGCTCTTTAGCCTTTTCAAGCCAGCGAAACGCAGTGACGCGATGCACGCGATAAATTGCGCCGATTTCATCGATATTTAGCCCATCAACATGATGGTAGCGCAGCAACGTTTGCTCACGTGGGCCCAACCCGGCCAGTGCAACCGTGAACGCCTGCTTAAATTCGCTGGCGTAGGTTTGTTTCATGTATTGCATTTGCGGGTCGTCGCCGGCCACTGCATTTTGCGCCAACACTTGATCGTCGACCAGAATTTCACGTTTATTACGACGGAGTTCGTTGAGACACGTACGCACCGCCACCGACCGCACCCAGCGCCGCAGATCGCCACGGCCGCCATACTCAACGATTTTGCCGGTACCGCCGGTGTTGCCGACGAATAACCGTTGACGCACAAGTTGCTTAACATCAGCAAGCCGAGCACCGGTGATCCGCATCCGAGCCAATGCAATATCAACTTCATTCATCATCAACTTATCGAACAAACCAATCGCTGCCGCATCACCGCCCGCGCAGGCCGCCGCCAAGTACAGATCTGCGCCGCGTAGGCCGCCCAAGATATCGTCGGTGGCATCGGCAGCCGTGAGGTGACGGCCAACGAAACTGGCGAGCGCTTCGGGGCTGACCCGCAGTCCCGGCCAGGCCACGGTGCCTTCAACCATCAAAGCCGTAACCGCCGCTGCCAACTCGGGCACTTCGCGCAATGCAGCGCGAGCCTCAGGCGGCGCGGCTTGAATGAGTGCTAGCAGCACTGGCGTCATCACGGGTCCCACTGCGTGAGTAGGCCATTTTCCGCTGGCGGCTGCAACATACAAGGCCCGGTTGCACCGGAAATGCCCGTCCTTCGATGCAATTGAGCGAAGCGATCTGTGACCTGGCGTGACGCAATGAAGCGCACGGTTGGCGCGTTGTAGTCAGCAATTCGTGATACGCCTGAAAGGCTCTTATGGACAAAATCATCGTCGAAGGCGGGTCGCGACTCGCTGGCGAAATCAAAATCAGCGGTGCCAAAAACGCAGCGCTTCCCCTGTTCGCTTCCATGTTACTGCCGACGGGCACCAGCACCTTAAAAAATGTGCCGCAGTTGCAGGACGTTGCCACGATGGCCAAGCTGCTGCGCCAGCTCGGCTGGGATGTCGAAGGCACGCGCACCATGACCATCTCGCCGCCTAGCGGTAAGAAAAAACCCAAGCTCGAAGCGCCGTATGACTTAGTAAAGACCATGCGGGCCTCGTTTTTGGTGATGGGTCCGCTGGTCGCGCGCTATGGCAAGGCCCGGGTTTCGCTGCCTGGAGGTTGCGCCATCGGGGCTCGGCCGATCGATCAACATCTCAAAGGCCTGGCCGCGATGGGTGCCAAAATCACCCTCGAACACGGCTACGTCGATGTCGAATGCAAACGCCTGCGCGGCGCAACGATCATGTTGGATGTCCCGACGGTCACCGGCTGCGAAAACCTAATGATGGCCGCAGTGCTGGCCAAAGGTCGCACCACGATCGAAAACGCAGCGCGCGAACCCGAAATCATTGAACTCGCCAACGTGCTCAACTTGATGGGCGGTAAAGTTTCTGGTGCCGGCACGCCGGTTATCACCATCGACGGCGTCGATGATTTGTCGCCAGTTGAACATTCGATCATGCCTGATCGCATCGAAGCCGGCACGTTCGCGGTTGCGGCCGCGATGACGCACGGCGATGTGCTGTTAGTCGGTGCACAACCCGAACATCTTGAGGCCGTGGTCGCCAAGCTGCGTGCGGCAGGCGTCACCGTGACCAGCGAACCCAACGGTATGCGGGTCAAAGCCAACCGTGAATTATCCGCCGTCGATATCACCACCCAACCGCATCCGGGTTTTCCAACCGACATGCAAGCACAGTTCATGGTGATGGCCTGTATCGCCAAAGGCCAATCGGTCATCAAAGAAATGATTTTTGAAAACCGCTACATGCACGTACCCGAACTTGGGCGCATGGGCGCAGATATTCAAATCAGTGGCCGAGTCGCGGTGGTCCGTGGTGGTTCCAAACTCACCGGCGCAGCCGTAATGGCCACCGACTTGCGGGCTTCGGCCAGTTTGATTCTGGCCGGCCTGGTAGCGCAGGGCAAAACCGAAGTGCTGCGCGTCTACCACCTCGATCGTGGCTACGAATCGATCGAGAAAAAACTGCGTGGCGCAGGTGCCAAAATTCGCCGCGTCAAAGAGTAAGCCTCCATGCCCATCATTGTTGCATTGCCCAAAGGGCGAATTATCGAAGAAGCCGCAGTGTTGTTTGCCGCAGCTGGCTATGATTTATCGCCGGTGATGGGCAGTTCGCGTCGGCTCGTCCATGATTGCGGCGACCTACGCGTGTTGGTGCTGCGCTCGTCCGATGTGCCAACTTATGTTGCTCACGGCGCTGCCGACATTGGCATCGCGGGTAGTGATGTGCTCGACGAAGAAGGCCGCGATTTGTACCAACCGCTCGATCTTGGGATCGGCAAGTGCCGCATGATTATTGCCGAGCGCGGCGATGCGCCGGTCGACGAGCGATCGCAAA
>JAYWHS010000517.1:0-3602 GCA_043777635.1 Kofleriaceae bacterium
GGCACGCGACGATGCAGTGAGGGCAGTTGGGTTACGGGGACCGTCGCCACGCTAACTACTCCACAACAATGCGCGCGTGGTTTGCGCCAGCTCACGGGCCACGCAAATTGCATTGCTCGGGTGAAGAATCGTATTGCAACTAACCACGCGACCTGCGCCAGCATCATGCAGCGCTGCGCTAACCGCGTCGGCAAATACCGGATGAATGCCGATGCAAACCGGCGGCTTGGCACCTTGCGCGACCACTTGCTCAACGGCGCCTAACATGGTGCGGCCCGTGGAGATAATATCGTCGAGGATGACCGGCGTGCGGTCGCCCCACACCACGTTGGGCCGGGAAATCGAAACATCGCGATCACCGCGTCGAATTTTTTCTAACACCAGGTGCGGCGCGGCGATGTGGTCGGCCACCACGCTGACCCATTGCACGCTTTCGGCATCAGGCCCGATGAGAATTGGCTGCTCAACATTGGTGTTAATCCAGGCCGCAATGGCAGGTGCGGCGTGCGCGATGGCGGTTGGAATCGTATACAGCGGCGTGAGCGACGGATTCCGATGTAGATGCGGATCGACGGTGATCAACCAATCAAACACCCGCGACATCATCTTGGCGAAGTACACCGAGGTGATGCCTTCGCCAGGATGGAATCGAATATCCTGACGCATAAACGCCAAGTATGGGGCAATCAAACCCACGCGTTTGGCACCTAGGTCGCGCGCGGTTTCTGCAATAAATGCAACCAGTAAAAATTTGTCGGTCGGATTATCGAGCGAAGAAACCACCAGGACGTCGCGGTCGCGCATGTCATCGTGCAACCGACAATAAAACTCGCCATCGGGAAATCGCCGAACTTCAAGGTTTGCAATCGGCACGGCTAGCTCTCGGGCTAAGCGGTTCGCGTGGTCTTCGCTTCCAGGAACGCAAACAATGATTGGCGACACGGTCGGTAGCTTACCGCAGCGCTTCGCTACGCTGTCACAGCGCGGGTGCTAATTGTCCCCGGATGTTTCAAAAGTACGACAGCCGTGGTCGGCGGCGGCGTTACTGGCGCAACGGCACGCTGCCCCACTCAGTTTCACCTGAGGTCAGCGTGCGGCTAACGCTGCCGGTTCGGTAGTTGGCGGCGGCGGCAGTAATCGTGACAGCGCCCGGCGACATGTTGCTGATGGTGTAGTAACCATTGCCATCCGCAGTCGCAGTACGGCCGTTCGATACGGTGATCGTTGCATAAGGAATCCGGTCACTACTGTCGCCGCTGCGATAAACCACGCCTTGCAAGGCAGCATTGCCGGTATTGGGATTAGTAGGCGTTGAGCGCACCGACAGCCCGGTGCTGACCCATGCGCTGGTGCCAAGGTTGCGGCTGATGAGGGAGTCGTTGTAACCAGTTTTGGTGACCGACACGGTTTGCACTCGCGACTCGATGCCAGCGAGCGAGAACGAGCCATCGCTGCCGGTGGTCGTCGATTTGGTGCCAATGGCGACAGTGGCACCCGCGACGCGGTCGTTCACATTCATGCCGGCGTAGATGTAGCCAGTCACGGTGATCAGCGTCGTAGTTGGCGCTGGAGGATCCGGATCTTCGCTACCACCGCCAACCGCTTTGGCTGCGGCAACCAGGGCGCTCAGCTTTGCAAACGTGCGTGCACCTGGGCAGTCGGTCGAGGTGGTGCCAACTTCACGATGACCTTTGAGGGTCGAGCGTGACAACGTGATGTTGTACTTGGTCGCCAACTCGGCCATTAGTTTGGCAGTGGATGACATTTGCGCTGCGGTTGGATCTTGCGAGTTGTAACTACCGATGAATGCAATACCGATATTGCCGGTGTTGGCACCGCCAGCGTGAGCACCGATGGTGCGAATCGAGCGACCTTCATAGACTACGCCAGCTTCGTCGACCAAAAAGTGGTATCCGATGTCGCACCAGCGACGAGAGTTGCGATGGTATTCTTGAATTGAGCGAACCCGCGCTTCAGGATTGTTCGAAGGTGTGTCGGTATGATGGATGGTGATTTTGTTAGGCGATAGCGAGCCCGCGCAGTTTACGGCTTTTGCGCCCCACTCGGCGCGGGTTCGATAGGTGTAGCCATTGCCAAACGCTGCGGGTGCAAATGCGGTTTCGGGCGTCGACTCACCATCTTCCCAATCGGTGTTGCGCTCTTCATCCATCGTGTCGAGGCGCAAGAACGAAGCGTTGGCTGGCGTGCCGCGCAGCTTGTAGTGGCGGGCTGGCGCGTCGAGCACAATTTCACCGTTGAACGCTGAGCGCGCATTGGCTTCGATGTGGCGGACCTTGATGTTTTGCCAGGCCGACCACGTGGTGCCGTCACGGCTGGTGGCGATTTCGATGTCGGTGGCGCTATCGCTATCGATCATCACGCCGATGCGTGAAAAATCTTTCGTGGCATGGTGTACCGGTGAAGTGCGTAGTTCGTTGCCGAGATTGTCGTCGTGCAACGCCAGGCTGGCCTCATCGCCGCGCAACGGTTCGTCGCTTCCAACCGTGCAGCCCGCCACCGCAACCAATAACATCAGCGCTGAACCTGGAAACACTTGGGACAACTTCACGTGGGACTCCTACGGCGTTGAGGTGGTGTCCTGAGATATTGCAACCGTCGCGCCAAGTCCATGGACGCGGATTTCTGGCGGGGCGCGGGTAGATCCGGCCTGGATCACGCGCAGCGCGTTGCCTTGAGCGTTCGCCGAGCTGCGCCACGGAAAATCTGCCACCTCCCGAACACACTGCCCACTGCTGACCTGGGGCGCGGAAACTCAGGCTAGCAGTGACCTCAGGGGCACCGCGACGCTGCCAGCACAACTCAAAAGCCGGGTTGGAAGCCGGGTAGGGTCCAATATACCCTGATAAATTGATCATCGATGTGCGGCCATTCGATGTACCAACCCATGGAATTGTCGAGCATTCGAATCATATTGCCCGGCGCTGGCGCTGCTGCTGCGTCAACATCGGGCGCTTGGTTGGGGTTCGGCGCAGCAAAAAGCGTGGTGACAAAATCTGGCACTGGGATGTGCAGGCTTTGCTGGGCCTGTAACAGTACGTCGATGCGTTGGCTGCGGTTGGCGTCGAGGGCTACCGGCTTGCCGCAGGGCAGTGGCTCTCGGTGTTGCGACTCAAGCAGGCCGTGCAGTGTCACCAAATCGCCGTCCGCAGCGGCGCGACGTTGGGCTTTCGTCCAAGCGCAGGTTGCAAGCTGCCATCCCGCGCCGACGCGGCTCAGGCGATTGCCCTGGTCATCGCGCACGTCATCGCTGAGTTGGCCGTTGTCGGCAAGCTCGCCGTGTTCGATGTAGATGCGGTCACTTTTATTGAACACCGTAGCGAGATATCGGCTGTCGGCTCCCATATCGGTTTGATGCGATTGAAATTGCACGGGTTGCCCCGCTTCGAGCGTTCGCTCGTTCGCTCCGCTTGGTGGCATGCGCACCGCGAGAAAATGCCCGCCCGTCGACGATTTTCGCCACTGCGACGGCGTGCGAATGTCTGCCGTTGCGAAAACCTTGCCGCGCTCGTCAAAATGCTGCCAGGTTCCAATGACATCGCCGCGGTTAAACGCACCTTGGGCGATACGGGTATGAGCCGCGT
>JAYWHS010000518.1:0-12750 GCA_043777635.1 Kofleriaceae bacterium
CATATTCCACTGCCTGGCGTGAATTTACCCGCACTTGCAGCGCCACCGGTCACCACGACCTAGAAATTGGTCGGACCATCGCATGTCGAAAATGTCACCGAATTGTTGAGATCCATACTAGCCCGGCCTACGGTTACCGGCTCGGGACTAACGACACGGAGATTTACATGGCCGTTCGGAAATCGATTGTCACATTACTAGCTGCGTTGTTTGCACTCGCTTGGTCGGGTGTGGACTCAAATGCGTATGCGGCGGGCAAGACCAAAGCGTCGGCCCATCGCAGCGTGAATGATAAAGGCTCTAAAAAAGTCTGCTCACGCAAAGGTAAAGGCAAAAAGCGCTGTAGCCGCGTGCGGATCTTTCAAGGTCACGGCGTCGCCGCTGCTGCATTGCGCGAAGCCCCGCTGGATCGTCCGTCGGGTGAAATTTGGCTGCGTGCCGAAAACCTGAATGAAGAAGTGAAGCTCAACATCTTCCGCGAAGATGGTTCGTATGATGAAGACGCGCTGGCCAAACTGGATGAGTTGTTTCGCTGCAAACGCACCAATGAAGTACGTGCGGTGAATCCTAAGCTCTACGAGCAACTATCGAGAATGCAAGACCATTTCGATAAGAAGCGAATTGAGCTGGTGTCGGGTTTCCGCTTCGCCGAACGCAATTCAAGCCGTCACTTTCACGCGTCGGCAATGGATATCCGAATCCCGGACGTGTCGATTCGCGAAATGTACGCGTACGCGGAAAGCCTCGATCCAGGCGGCATGGGCATTGGCATTTATCCCAACAGCGGCTTTATCCACGTCGACCTGCGGGCCCCAGGTGATCCAAGTTATCGCTGGACTGACCTGTCCGGTGGCTCGGGCGGCGGCAAATCCAAGAAGTCGAAAAAACAAACCGGCCGCACCAAACCTGCACGTAAGCCAGTTTCGTAGCCAGTTTCTAGCGTGGGTACGTTCGCCTCGATCAAACGAGGGACGTTCCCGTTCTGCGCCACATTCAACTGGCAAGTCGCCGGCATTCAACCCACCGTACGTTACTCGCGCGGGTTTCTTGGTTCATTCATTAGCCGTTTCTGGTTAGTTGACCTAGTGCTGTAGCGTCGGGCCACCAGTTAGCGAGAGCGGGCTTTGGCGGACCCTGGAGCAGCCCTAGATGGCTCTTTGCGCACCGGGGTTGTCCGCGCAGCCTCTTCCATCAGCTCGGCCGCATGGGCCCGCGCTTTGGATGTAGCTTGACCGCCGAGCATGCGCGCAAGTTCATCTTTGCGCGCAGCAATGGAGAGCTTGAGTACGGTGGTTTCGGTACGTCCTTTGACTTCGGACTTTTCAACGCAAAAGTGATGATCGGCGAATGCCGCAATTTGTGGCAGATGGGTCACACATAGCACTTGGCGATGATCGGCTACCGATTTGATCTGTTTGCCCACCACTTGCGCGGTGGCACCGCCAATCCCGGTATCGACTTCATCGAACACATAGGTGGCCACTTCGTCGGCGCTGCGCAGCGACATTTTGAGTGCCAACATGATGCGAGATAACTCACCACCCGATGCCACTTTGGCCAGCGGCTTTTTGTCTTCGCCGCGATTTGACGCCAGCAGAAATTCGGCATGGTCGAAGCCGGTAGCGTTGAGTTCGCGCGCTTCGAGCACCACGGTGAGGCGAGCTGATCCCATGGCCAGTTCGGCCAGCGCAGCGCCGACTTCGCGTTCCAGCCGAGCAGCCGCGCGTTTGCGAGCTTCACGCAGTTTAGTTGCCGCAGCAACGGTCGCGGCTTCGGCTTTGCTGGTTTGGGCGTGCAGCTGGCCGAGGGTTTCATCACGTTTTTCAAACGATGCCATCTCGCTGCGTAGCTCATGCGATTTGTTGATGACGTTGGCTAAATCGCCGCCGTGTTTGCGCATCAACCGCCGTAGCGTAGCCAAACGGTCGTCGATCCACGCCAAGCGCTCGGGGTCGCTATCGAGCTTGTCAGCGTAATGGCGCAGCTCGGTAGCAGCTTCGACAATCAGGGTTTTGGCTTCACCCACAATCCGCGCGATGTCACCGAGCCGGGTGTCAAAGCGTTGCGCTTTATCGAGTTCACGCAGCGCTTTGGCCAACCGGTCATGCGCACACTCGCTTGCTCCGTAAAGCAATTCTTCTGACAGGCGAGCAGCCGAGCTGAGCTGGTCGACTGCCGCCAAGGTTTGCCTTTCAGCGTCGAGCTTGCTGTCTTCACCGTCACGCGGTGCAATCGTATCGAGTTCTTCGATCTGGTAGCGCAGAAAATCGACGCGGGCTTCGCGGTCGCGTTCTTGGCCAGTGAGGCCAGTAATTTGACTGCGCAGCTGGGCCAGCTCAGCCCATGCTGCTTGCACCGTTGCTAGCAACGTAGGTTCACCTGACAAGGCATCGATGATCTCAAGGTGTTTGGCCGGATCGACCAAGCCTTGGTGTTCGTGTTGGCCCGAAAGATCGATGAGTAACGCGCCCAAGTCCGCGAGTTTTGCCGCTGTGGTGAGCGCGCCATTGACATAGGTTCGCGATCGCCCTCCGCGTTGGATCACGCGGCGAATAAATACGTCACTGCCATCGCCTTCGCTACATGGTAGCCCGGCACCTTCAAGCACCGCAGCGACCTGGCGCTGCAAATCGTGCGGCACTTCAACGATTGCTTCGACCACCGCTTCGTCAGCGCCAGTGCGTGGAATATCGGCCGATGCGCGGCCACCACGCAACAGATTAACCGCTTCGACAATGAGTGATTTGCCAGCGCCGGTTTCACCGGTTAGCACGTTCATGCCTGGTCCGAGTTCGATCGAAACATCGGACAAGATGGCGAAATTGGTCACTCGAAGATGGCGTAACATAGTTCATTTCCTCGTCGAAAATTGACAAAACTGTAGCGCTCCATGCGCGGGCAGCGCCGGCAAACCGTAACGTGACAAAATGTGCGAAGTGGCGTTGCTAGATTAATCGTGAGAGGTACTTGCTGGGGTCGCAGGTTTTATTTTTCGCTGCGCACGCCCCAGTGCAATTTGTCGCGCATGATGTCGAAGAAACTTTTTTCGGATTGAAACAACCGTAACGGGGTTATGGCTGCGGTCATGGTGACGCTGTCGCCTGGCATGAATGAATGAGCCCACTGACCGTCGACGGTCAGCACCACACCGCGGGCATCCGATCCCAATCCCAACCGGATGGTGGATTGTGCTGGCACCACCAACGGCCGATTGGTCAGCGCATGTGCGCAAATTGGCGTGATGATCATGGCGTGTTGGCCGGGCACAACAATCGGGCCACCAGCTGCCATGCTGTACGCGGTTGATCCGGTTGGGGTTGAAATAATCAAGCCATCGGCTTTGTACCCAGCGATAAATTGCGCATCGAGAAAAGCTTCGAGTTCAACGAGGCGCGCCATCGCACCTTGGTGAATCACGGCATCGTTGAGTGCCGTGCGCACCACCGGCGCAGCACCAGCCCGCGTGAATTTTACTTCTAAGCGTGTTCGCTCCGAGATCGGAAATTGCCCTTGCAGCGCAGCTTGAATCGAAGCGCGCGCATCTTTAGCTGGAAAGCCGGTTAAAAAACCGAGTTGACCAAGGTTAATGCCAAGTACCGGGCGACCGGCATCGGCGACCAACCGAGACGCCCTCAACATGGTGCCATCGCCGCCGAGCACCACCGCCATGTCACATGCTGCACCTAATTCTGCCTCGGGGACGATCTCCACACCAGCAGGCCCAACTTGGTCTTCGGTCGTGACCACAGGGACGTGGCCAAGCATCCGGAGCCAAGGCACGACGTCCTCCAAAAGGACGCCTGCGTGGGATTTGTCGGGTTTTAGGATGAAGCCTATGCGCGTCACAAAAAGGGTTGTAACACAACTCTGTGACACTGAACAAATAACCAGCTATGCCGAAATGCAACTTTGGTTGTGAATGATGGTGCGACAAGGGGCAATCGCCACTTGACAGGGGAGGCTCCGGTCTTGTACTCGATCGACCCGCGCCAACAACAAGTTGGGGCCATGCCCGTAGAAGAAGACCGTTTATGTCACAAATGCAGAACCAAGTTACGCAAAAGAGCTTCTGGCTGACCAAAGAGGCCGGTGAAGCACAACGCGAGTGGTACGTCGTTGACGCCACTGGCCTGACCCTCGGTCGTTTGGCATCACGTATCGCCGCAGTTCTGCGCGGTAAGCACAAACCATCGTTTACGCCAAACGTCGACATGGGCGACTTTGTGATCGTGCTCAACGCCGGCGCAGTCAAACTCACTGGCACCAAGCCAGACAAAAAAATCTACTATCATCACACGCTGTTTCCGGGCGGTCTCAAAACCAAGCTCGCGAAGCACGTGCTCGCCGACGAGCCAGAGCGCGCCATCCGCGAAGCGGTTTGGGGCATGCTGCCAAAAGGCTCGCTTGGTCGTCGCATCATCAAGAAATTGAAGATCTACAAAGACACCAAGCACGACCACGCCGCGCAACAACCGCGCCCGCTCGAAACCAAGTAACGACCTGTCGGGGAATCAATCCCCTTTTGCCTCGGCAACGTGGCACTACTTTTCCGCTAGTGACTTCCAAGGACTGCAATGCATATTTCTAAAGATTCCACGTACGCAACTGGCCGCCGTAAAACTGCAATCGCTCGCGTTTGGATCTCGGCCGGCGAAGGCAAATTCACCATCAACGATCGTACGGATGATCACTACTTCTCGCGTCCAACCGCACGCATGGTGATTCGCCAAGCGCTCGAAGAAGTTGCTTTGCTCGATAAGTTTAACGTTATCGCAACCGTCAAAGGCGGCGGGATCTCGTCGCAAGCCGGCGCGATTCGTCACGGTATCACCCGTGCCCTCATGAAAGCCGATGCGGATCACCGTCCGAAGCTCAAAGCGGCTGGCTACGTAACTCGCGATCCTCGTAAGAAAGAGCGTAAGAAGTACGGTCAACGTGCTGCTCGTGCTCGCTTCCAGTTCTCGAAGCGCTAACAACTGCGCTGGGAGCACCAGCGATACGCATCAATGGTGTCCTTTCGGGGGCGTTATCCATCAGCCGCTACACGCGGCTTTTTTGGTTTTCGGCACGGCCCGTGGTCTTGACAAATTCATGCCACAAGAGGAATGGCGACGTCGCCAATGCTGTCACGTAAGCGTGGTCGAGTTGCGGTGACCACCGTCTTGGTACGTTATCGGTAAGGCCCCGGTGCCGTCGGCCGAGAACCGAGTAAGAACTCCCGAGTATGGAGGATTCTTTTAGCTCCTGTTTGAGGCCAGCGAATTCATTACCACCTCACGGTCAACGGATGGACGCTGACGCAGTGACTACGCATTTGCAACGGGCTCGCCAACCGTCGACCGCTGGTCTCATCGGGCCCGATTTTGTTGCTTCAGCTTTTGCTCGAGCAAAGCCGCCTCAGACGGCCAATTAAGGCCGCCTGAGACATTTCACAGTGCGAACGGGGGGACTCGAACCCCCACAGAGTTACCCACTGGCTTCTGAGACCAGCGCGTCTACCATTCCGCCACGTTCGCGACGTGGCCGATCTTCTGACACAGAATCGTCAGCGATTCAAGAGGGTAACAAACCTTGGTGCCAATTCGACGTCGGTCTTTGCGGTACCTTGCTGGCATGAAGTCTCACGTTGTTCGGGTTGGCACCCTTGCTGTTCTGCTTTTCTGCCTCGGTGCATGCAAGAAGGGCGTTCCGTTGACCTACCACCGCGTTGCGTTGCCAGGCTTTTCCGTGCAAGTGCCGACTCAGGTGAATTATCAAGCCGACCTGGTTGCGACCTATCGTTCTGGCAAAGTTGAATGGAAAGATCGGAGTCGCCAAATCCTGGTCTCTTGGCGCCGCGGAGTGGCCTTGACGCCAGAAGACGTTCCGGCAATTGTTAAAGCCATTGGGGGCCTTGCGCCGGCCTCGGCGGGGCAGTTTTTGGCTGAGTCAGGGGCCGCTACTGCGAGCGGACTCGCCGGCTTTCAAGTGACCTTAAAAAACTCCAAGTATCGCATTCAGTTTTTCGAAGCACCGTGTGGCAAGCGGGTCGTCACCATCACTGCCGCAGCGCGCACGACCGAGATGCCTGCGTTGTGGGACAAGCTTACTTCTTCGATTATTTGCGCGCCTCAAGCCGAGCACGAAGCCAAGCTCGACACCAGTGCGCCCATCACCCCCAATCGACCCGAACTGCTCGCTGGTTGGGAGCGGATGGCCGATGACTCAGCCTTCATCATTTCCCACGATGAACGGGTCATCGTCGCGGAGGAGCTGGCCAATTTCGAAGGCCTGACAGCTCCAACCACTCAGCCAATGCTGCAAACACTTGTGAGTCAATTTGGTGGGGCATGGGTGCCTGGTCACAGCGAAGCTAAATCCGGTCCTTTCGGTCGACGTGAGGTGATGTTTGGCGCGCTCACTGTCGACGACGTCGAGTTTCATGCCGTGGTGTCGATCTTTCGCTGTGATGGCCAGAAAACGGGGTTATTCCTTTTGGTCATGGGCGAAAAGGAAGCGTCGACCGACGCGTCATCGGACGCGACAACGCAGGCCGCACTGGCCGAGTTGAGCACCGAGATTCGCTGCGCCACGCCAGGGGATCCGCCGCTGCGGCTGGCGCCGCCGGAGTCTCCGGATGGCCCTACCGGGGAAAACTGATCACCGTGGGCGGTTTACTCCCTGCGATTCGACGGGTACAGTTTGATAGCGATGGCAAAACTGATCGTCATCTCGGGCGAAGAGCGGCAAGAATTCGAGCTTGCTGCGTTCAATTCTATCGGGCGTCACCCAGATAACACCATCCAGGTGCTGGATCGCATCATCTCGAAAGAGCATGCGCATATCCTTCGCGGTAACGACAACCGGTTCATGTTGCGCGATTTGCGTTCGCTCAATGGCTCGTTTTTTCGCGGCGAGCGCATCGCAGATCATCTGTTGACCGACGGCGACGAAATCACCATGGGGTCGACCCGCTTGGTGTTCGTCGATAAACCAAAAGTTGATGATGTGCTAGGCCGAGTGACCATCGCGCCGGGGCTTACCGAAAGCCATATTCGCGGCCGGGTTCAAGCCAACACCGGGGACTTTCTGCCAGAAAAGCAAATCGCCGACGACAAGATTTTGCGTCGCGACTACGAGCGTTTGCGCATTGGCCAAGAGCTGGCGCGCGCCGTTGGTGGTGAACTCGATCTTGATAAGCTGCTGCCGAAGATTCTAGATAAAGCTTTTGAATTGCTCGGCGCTGACCGTGGTGTCATTCTGCTGGTCGACGACAAAGGCGAGATGATACCGCGCTACGTCAAAACCCGGAGCGGCAAGAGCGACGCCAACATTGTGCTGTCCAAGACCGTGATGGCCGAAGTCACCAACAATCGTGCCGCAGTGTTGTCGTCCGACGCCACCATGGACGCGCGGTTTAACTCGGCGCATTCAATCATCATGCAAGGCATCCGCTCAACGATGACGTTGCCGTTGCTGCACCGCGACGAGATCTTGGGCATTTTGCATCTTGATTCGCTGTTCACTTCGAATGCCTTCACTGAAAAAGATCTGCAAATTTGTACCGGCATGGCCGCCCAAGCTGCGGTATCGATTCAAAATGCCCGGCTAGCTAGTCGCATTGAAAAAGAAGCCCAAACCCGTGCGCAGATCGCACGCTTGATTCCGCCTGCGGTGGTTGAGCAAGTTGTCAAAGGCGAACTGGTCATCGAAAAAGGTGGCCGGCTATCCGAAATCACCATGCTGTTCTCTGACATCCGTGGCTTCACCACCATGTCCGATGGCCGGCCGGCTCAAGAAGTCGTTCACATGTTGAACGAGTATTTCGAAGTCATGGTTGATGTGCTGTTTCAATACAACGGCATGCTCGACAAGTTCGTCGGCGATGAAATCATTGGTTTGTTCGGTGCGCCGATTGCCCTGGATGACGCACCATTCAAAGCGGTTGCTTGTGCAATCTCGATGATGCAAGCCCTCGGTGAGTTCAACCGAACTCGCGCAGCCGAAAATCTCACGCCGATTCTTATCGGTATCGGGATCAACACTGGCAACGTGATTACCGGTGCCATTGGTTCCACGCGAGCGCTGCAATACACCGCGATCGGCGACGCGATGAATGTCGCTTCGCGTTTGGTCAACGTTGCCAAAGCCGGCGAAATCATCATCTCTGAAGACACCCATCGCTACGTGAGCGAACGTATCGACGCAGTAGCCTTGCCCCCCGTTAAGGTCAAAGGCAAGGCTGAAGAATTGCGCGTGTATCGTGTGTTGGGGCTACGTGGTGCCGGTGGCCCACGGGTTGGCCTCGGCGGCGACTGGGCTGCTCCGACTAAAGCCTGAGCCTGCGCCAGCGTGGGCCCAATGCTCACGCGAAAATCGTAGCAATCTGCAATTCTTCCTCGGGCCTGGGACAGTACTCGGCCTCCGCCACTGGGCTTCGGGCGACCCACGTACGTTGAACCGCTCAGGCATGTGCAGTTGCGCCCGGCAGGGTTTCGGCAGCCGGCCGAAGTGGTTTGATTAAAGCGAGTAGACTACCCAACGCAACGGCGGCACCGGCCGGCAGCAACAGCGTGACGCCAAGGCCCGCTTGACCTTCGGAGGCCGATTGTAGCAGCGCGCCAATGCCTAGCACCCCGAGGCCCAGCAGCAGACATAACGCACCGATGGCTCGGCCAAAGCGCTGGCGCAACAAACCAACGGCGCCGAGCAGCAACAGCACGCCCGGTACCGCGTAGACCACGATGATGAAGGTTTTGATCTCTTGCAGATTCTCGATGGCTTTGGTGCCTTCGTCGACGCCAGCTTTCATTGCGGCGCGGCCGTCGGTGGAATTCAAGATGTCTTGCTGAGATTTGTCATCAGCTTTGACGTGTGGAATTTGGCCTCGGACAAATTGGCTCGCGCTCATCGTCACCGCGATGCCATCTTGTTTGATCGCGACAAACGGCATGAAAAAACCAACCAACCCAAGTAGTCCACCGATGAGCACCAACACTGCACTTGCTTTCATTTCGCCAGGGTATCGCGAGTAGCCGACCGACGTGGCGATCCAGCTAAAAATTCGTCGAGTAGACGCCAGTCGACCATGCCGGCGGTTCGAGGTAACGCGCATTGGCCGAGGTCGCAGCCGACGAATCGAACGTGCGTTCAATGCCGCGATACACGAGATAGCCAAAGCCTGCCGCGATCGCGCCATAAACTAGCCGCGCTGGTAGCCGCCGCCATTCGGTGTTGACGCAATACAAATTTCCCAGTTTGGTGACATCGTTAAATTTTGAAAACGTCAGCACGTCTTTGGCGAAGTCGATCCACAACCCGCTGGCGGCTACAGTGAGCACCAATTGGCCATAACGGTTGCGCGGCCAGCCGTCGGTGAGCACCAATGCGCCGAAGCCAGCGAGCAAAATGCTGTCGGTAATTTTTGGTGCGAGGTAAAAAAATGCCTGATTACCACGGCCGTGCAGTTTGGTGACGCGGGTCAAACCAAAGTGAAACGCCCCGGTACGTTGATCGCGCCCAGGTAAAATCGACAATGAAACCAAGTCGGCACCGACGAGTTTGGCTGCAATTGCATGGGAGCCTTCATGTAGCGTGACGCCGATGAAATACGTCGGTGGCGCCAACAAAAAACCGGTGAGCAGCAAATCGCGGTCGCTGGGTTCGGCGTGCGCTGACCGACTCGGTGCCATCATGGACAGCGTGGCGGTCATCACGCATGCGATGCTACCCGCATGGCCACGGTGCATCATCGTCCAACCTGCGGCGAGGCGACCGGCACGACCATCGCAGCGCGTGAATGCACGGTAAAGCCAAGTTTGCCAGCTAGACGCTGCGAGGCGACGTTGTCGTCGACGGCGCCCCACACCGGCTGACGGCCTTGTGCGATTTCGTCATCCAACAACGCTGCTACTGTAATGCTGGCGAGCCCGAGTTGGCGAAATTCGCGTACCGTGTCGACTGATACATCGAACCACGTCGGCGAGCGCCAGCCGGCATAAGCGAAAGCAACCGGCAGCCCGTCGACGCGCACTGCCCAAACGGTGCGGTCGTGCCGCACCCGCGTAAGTTCGGCGCGCAGCACGGGTTCAACGTGGTCGAGATTTTCTGTGAGGTCAAGTGGCGCAGCGCCCGCGAGTATGGGTGCAGCCTCGGTCTGCAACGCAAAGCTCACACCGACGACGTGGCGTCCCGCGTGGCGAGCGGCCTCGATGAGCAGCTGATAGTTATCGTCAAATAGAATCGCCAGGTTGGGATGGCGGTGTAGTACTTCAGTCCAAATCGTCGCGCTCGGTTGGCCCACCACCACGCCGAGGCCCGCCGCATCATGGCGCACCAACCACGCCGCTGGGGCGACCTGGGTGCTTGACTCCAGTGCTTCGCAGTGCGCGGTCGGGTCGGCTAGCAGGGCATAGGCTTCGAGCCAGCGCGGTTCGTCGGCGATGGTGCGCTGACATAACCTTCGCATCGCCGCGTCGTTCATTTGCTTTTGGATTTGATCGGCCGTTTGGTCGGCGGTTTGTCGGTCGGTGATTTGTCGGTCGGTGGCGGTGCAGTTGGCGGCCCTTGCTCGGGAGCAGGGGCGCCGGGCAAGCTCGATAGATACGCGATGGCCGCCGCCGCATCATCGATCAAACATTGGTTCACCGGTTTACCGCGCCATTGGCCGGTTTTGCCCAAGCGAGTCTTCGCGCGATCGAGCGCCGGGATTGCGCGTGGGTCACCCATGGCGCGCAGGTTGGCCACTACTTCTTTGCGCTTTTCACAGCTACTTTCTTGCTCAAGATCGAGTGAATACATCGTGAGTAGATCGAGTTTATCGACCATCGAGTAATGCTTGGCCACAATGTGAGCGGCGCGGCGGCGTTCGAGCGTATCGCTTACGGCGGCTGCGATCATCCGCGCTTGGGCGTCTTCTACTTTGGTGCGACCAACTAAAATATCCAACGCCGGTCCTGCCACTTCAGGTTTTTTGTCGTCGCTCAGGGCCTTGAGGTTGGCTCGCAGCTTCGGATCGGCTTCGAGGCTCGCGCTGAGCGTAAGTGCCTGGCTATACGCATCCAAGGCCTGCAGGCTGTCATTTTTTGCGGCCCGGGCGTGGCCGAGCACCAACAACATGTCGGCGTGCTGCTCATAGTTTTTGGTTTTTTCGATCAGCTTGATCGCTTTGCTGGCATCGCCATGCTCAAGCGCGACCGTGGCTTCGTGCGCTGGGCCACCGACGGTTTCGCTTCGATCGCGCAGTGACCACAACGCCACACCCGCACCGAGGGCCGAAGCTAACAACGCCAAAAACATCCAGTTAACCCAGGCCGAGCGCCGAGGCTGACTCAAAGCGGGTTGTGAATAAGTATACGCAGCCGGCGAAATCTCGACGCCGCCGCTAGTATTGGTAACGCGCCGACGGCCGGTGGTGGCCAGTGGGTCACCTGCGTCCGGATCGAATTGCAAAGAGCCAGTTTCGGTCAGCAAGTTCGAAAGTGGCATGCTGCCATCGTTGGCTTGATCGTGCTGCACTGCGCCATCAGCTTCGATGTCGTCGAAGATGCCATCGGCGAACGCGCGTTCGGCAGTATCGATGGCCTCAAGATATTCTTCGGCAGAAACGTAGCGGTCGCTCGGCCGCTTGGTTAGGCCGCGGGCCACCAAACGTTCAATGACCGGCGGTACATCGACGCCACCACTCACTGTGCGCGATGCCATGGATGGCACTGGCCGCGCGGTGTGCATCGACATCACTTCTAACTTGTCGTCGGAAAAAAACGGCGGATTGCCGGTGAGCAGCTCGAAGGCCATTACCGACAATGCATACAAATCGGCGCGCGCATCGAGTGGGTTACCGAGCGCTTGTTCGGGTGCCATGTAGATCGGCGTGCCAAACGCCATGCCGGCTTGGGTAAGTTTAACGCCGTCGTCGACGGGATCCGCAAGCACCGGTTTGGCGATACCAAAATCAAGGATCTTGGCGAAATCAATATCGTCACCTTCGCGCACCAAAAAAATATTTTCTGGTTTGATGTCGCGATGAATGAGCCCAGCCGCATGCACATGCGACAGGCCATGCAGCAAATGCCGCATGATGTGCAACACCCGTGGCACCGGTAGTTGCTGCTCCTTTTCGATCAGCGCGCCCAGCGTGCGGCCTTCCAGAAACTCCATCGCCAAATACAGCGAGCCATCGGGCAGGGTACCAACGTCGTAAACCCCCACGCAGTTGGGATGGTCTATTTTCCCAATGGCTAAGGCCTCGCGTTCGAACCGGCTGCGCACTTCCGGGTTAGCGGCCAAGATCGCATGCAAAATTTTGACTGCGACCGGACGACGCAGGCCAATATGCGTGCCGCGATACACCACGCCCATGCCGCCACGGCCAAGCAGCGAATCGATACGGTAGCGGTTGTCGATCACTTCGCCGATGCGCGTCTCTTCCGATTTCGCCATAACGACCGCCCCCGCATTCGCGAGTTTAGGTGGAGGATTGGGCGATCGCATAGCCCCTTGATTGTGCCATTGAAGGGAGCCAGAACCCATGCTTTGCGCACTCGACCTGCAAAATTCCGTTGCATACCGTGGACATCCGATCTGCCGATGTGTAGATTCCCTCGGCCTGAAAGCCCAGATAGCTCAGTCGGTAGAGCAGAGGACTGAAAATCCTCGTGTCGGCGGTTCAATTCCGTCTCTGGGCACAAACAACAATGCTGCCTGTACAAGTGGGCGTTAGTGGCATTTGATTGACCGTAACGCACCGGTGCCACGAAACAGTCGGTTAGA
>JAYWHS010000519.1:0-3597 GCA_043777635.1 Kofleriaceae bacterium
AAAGATCTTCGGTGACCGCCCAACATGCCTCTGTTCGCATTGCACGAAATGCAAACGCGATACATCACTGTTGCGTTGCAGCGGCAACACGATCTGCCAGTGGATCGGTGATTCTGCGCCAAATCGTTGACAGATTGCGACAAGTCACAATTTTCGAGATCTGCGCGTCTGGCTTACGCGTTGCATAACAATACGTAGCAACTTCGCGTTGCGGCACCCCAATCCAGAACCTGTGACCTGAGAGAACTTAGTCATGAAAACAATGAAAAAGTCGTTCTACGTAATCCTTGTTGCATCCTCGGTGCTGGCTAGTTGTGGCAGCAAACAACCTGCAGTAGCAACGCCGGCTCCGGTCACGAATGCGGCTAAAGATGCTCCGGCCACCGAGGCAGCAACGTCATTGGAAGAATCGCCAAATGATACTGGTGGAGAAAATCAGTACAAAATGCAGAAGCCAGAGCCGTCGGTGCCAGGCTCTGCTTGCGTCCAAGCTGGAGGCAGCTGTGTCAGCCAGATGGCCACGGTCGCCTGTGCATCGCAGCCTCCAAACCTTTGCGCGGCAGCGGAAATCTGTTGCGTGATGGCCAAAGCGAAGTAAACGATTCGCGTCACGGTCGCGCGGCAGAATTCCAACTCAAAAGTCGCCGATGGTGACGTTGCCATAGCTTGCGAGACCAGTGCGGCAAAGCGTCCGAAAGCGCAGAACGACAGCGGCCGCGTGCGGCTCGTCGGTGTAGTGACAAATTTTCAAGGAACAACAACAGAAGACCAACCCTGGTTAGGGATTTTTGGGATTTTTTGTCAGCGCTGCTGTCGGCGTTTCACGATCCAGTACACTGCACCTGCTGCTCCAGCGCCGGCGACGATAGCCGTTTGCCACTGTTGTACATCGTCGCCGGAAACGTCGCGCTGACGAAGCATTAGGAACAAGGCGATCATGATCCCGATCCCGCAAAGGCCGCCGATCACTCGTTTCCACATCGGATTTTCAGCCATGCCGGAACTTGTACCACCGCATGCTCGCACACAGGATCCTGACCAGGGTTTGTTTAAAGGATCCCGGCTGGGGTTAAACAAGCCCGGTCGGGATTTTTTAAGTGGAGAATCAACGGCTGCCAAGCTTGTCGCCGCAGTTGCGCCGATGTTGGTCTCGTCGATGACGCTCAATACATGCTACCCATGGTGCACTGCTATCAAAGAATCGCGTGGATTTGGGTTCAAACTGTGGCCGATCGAAGTGAAGAGGCGCGCCAAACGCTAACCCGTGCGCTCGAAGAATTAGCGCAACCTAGGAAGCTTGGCTATGGAGGCACCGTTACTATGCTCCGTAGCCGAGTGCAAGCAGCCCTTGATGCGCTAGCACCGCGAACGCATGCGTAGCGCTCGTAAAACGCGCGGCGTGATTTCATGCGTACCGCAATGAACGGATCGATTTCGATAGTGTAAACGTAACCACCTTCGATGGTCGCGTTCCAGAATCGATTACACGCCACGGCGAGCGCCGGCGCGGTCTTGCGCTAGAAGACGCGCAGTTTCGAAGGCCGTATCGTCGATCATGGCGCGCCAACTGCTGACACCGAACGCGCGAGGGTAAGAATGGAAAGCACAATCGTCGCATCGAGGGCGAGTCCGCCCAGCACGTTGAGGCCAAACTGCGATTGGTGTTTGATGCCGGTCGAGCGCGTGGCTCCGGCGGCCCGCACTTCACCGATGGCAGGAAGTGCAAACGTGCAGCTTGGGAGCAACCCAGCACACAACAGGAGGGAGAGTGTCTGACGTGAAGCCTTCATAGGACTTCAGTCTACCATTGCGCGGCCAATGCATGGGCATCACCACTCTGGCAACTCGTGGCACTGTTTGCTCACCACGAATACAGAGATCCCGACTGGGATTAAAAAATCCGGCAGAAATCCAGCCCGGGGTTTGTTTTCGGTAAGTCACACGGCACGTTGAAGGCGCAGAATTTCGATCCAAAAACCTAGGTTGGTATCACGCAAGGCCGTGACAAGGCAGGTGCAACGCAGCGGCCGCAAGCGCGGCGACTTGTTCGCAGCCAATTGGTGCAGTTCGCGTGCGTATCCTCTACGATAGAGTAATGAAGAGCACCGCTGTAGCGGCACCAGTTTCACCGACTGAGGTCGATGAAACGTTGATCAGGTGGATGCTTTCGCTAACGCATGAACAGCGTTTGGCTGCACTGCAAGGTGCGATTGATAGCGCCCACGAAGTAGCAGGCCTTGCACGTGCCACCCGTCCAGATGAGTAAGCACCTCGCTACATTGACCTGCCGGTCGTCGCGCTGCTGCAAGCAATCTCGCGACAGAACGACGATACGTAATGCAGGCCTGAAAGACCTGGCATGTCGTTGTCGCAGCTAGAACGCTACTTCACTTGAAGCACGACGCCGATCTTGGTGAAATAGCGCTGATAGATCAGCAGGCGCATGTCGAGGGTCTTGCAGGCACCGCGCGCAGCGGATTCGGTGTCGCCGGTCTTGAAGCTGTCCTGGGCCATATACAAGGGAAAGCTGGAGTCGTCTTTGATGTGAAAGCGTTGATCGAGTAGATAGGCAAGGTCGAGCACTTCAATGGCGCTCACACAAATGTTGTAGCGTGTCGTTGCTTCGGTTGTTGCCGCTGCGCGGCGTTGCGCGGCCACGCCAACGGCAACATACGGAATCGACGACGATTCCACCGCGGATACCGGTTGATTGCGCACCCACACTTCCGCTGTGCCAATGGCTTCGCCTTCGCCTTGCGTGGCTCGCACGACGACATCGGCGCCCATTGCCATCACGGTTGCATTTGGCGCTTGGCCTCGCTCATCACGTCGCAGCGTCGCAGCGGCACCGCTGCAATTGACCATCGCGGCTACTGCGATCAACGCAGTTGCCGTACGAGCGTTTGCCTGCATCAGCGTTCGTTTCATTTACTGCCGACCAGTTTCAAATTGCGCCCTTGGCCGCGATAGTAGTTGAGATGAAATTTCTGACAAACCGCGACGACGCCAGCTTCAAGCTTGGCAGCAAAGTCGACCTCATCGAGGGCAAAGGCCTAGTCGAAAGTCTTTAGCATGGCGTTGTTTAGTTGGTCTTTGGTGTCGGCGTTTTCATGAAACTTCACTAATGCGTTAAACTCTTTGGTGCGCGAGATGGCATATGTGTACGGGCCTGATCTCAACAAATTGAGCGGTTGCTCCTCGTCGATGATAGATGCGAGGTCCTGACCACTAAACGTACCGTGGTCAATTCCTCTAATTTTGGAATCCGGCTCGTTATACGGATGAGTATGGACAATTGCAGTGAGCGTATCCCACCATCCATATCGCGCTCATCCGGTTCAAACGTTCCTTCGGTATATCCGGGCTTAGCATCAACGGCTTGCCGTCGCAGTTCATACCGCCCGCCATACGTCCGCACTACGTTGCCGCCGAAAACCTTGCTGCGCTCGCTGCGCATATTCCATTCGTGGCAATGGAAAACGAATTGCCACCCTTAGCGAGCGACGTCACGTTGTTCGCTTCAGGCAACGCTGAATCGTGTGTGCTTGAGATTCGTCTGCACAGCAAACCCATGAAGTAGATCACGTTGATGACACG
>JAYWHS010000520.1:0-3594 GCA_043777635.1 Kofleriaceae bacterium
CGTCGGCGTGTTCGCAGGCCTGCCGTTAACGCATCCGATCACCGGCGAAGCGATCACCGGTACCGTCGGCGATACCTTCTATGTAATTAGCTATCCAACCAGCCAGCAGGCAGTTTCGCAACCGGCATTGCCGATGCAAATTACCTATCAGGTTGCGGCTACCAGTGCGTTGTCGTTGCGAACCACCAGCTTGAATTGCGCGTATCTATTTGGTGCCGATGCACTGCTGGGCAACGATACGGTTCTTCGTGGCGCAACGACGCACGCGGTTACCCCGTCGATCTTGCGCTTGAGCAAGACACCGGCTTTGCCGACGGTGTGCCAAGGCCCGAGCCATGCATTTGACTGGACGATTGCCGTCGATATTGCAACCGGTGTGACAGTCGCGCCGAGCCAGATTACCGAAACGCTTACTTCGCGTTTTCAAGTTCAACAAGTGACCGGCGGTGCCAACGCTTCGGTGAGCGCATTGCCAGGCACCCCCGGCGGTGTGGTAACGATTTCGTATCCGGCGCTGGTCGGTGTCGCTGGGGTTGATCGCACGATTACGGTGCGTGGATTTGTCGTGGTTGGCACGGTGGCCGCTGCCACGCCGAACACAACAGTGGCTGTGAACAACACTATTTCGATGCACGGCGCAGGCAGCCCTGCGACGATGTTGTCATTCACGCGCGTGAGCGGAGCTGGCACGACCGCGCCGATCAGCCGAACTGCCGTTACTAACGCTTCGGCCTGGGCTGTGCGTGAAACTATGTCGCCCGCTGCCGCGTTACCTGGCGATACAATCACAACCACGCTCACGGTATGTACCTCGGATGATTTTGCGTTCACCGGCGCAACGCTGACCTCGACGTTGGCAGATGGCTTTACGTTTTTAGCCGACGTCGCGCCTCCAACCACCAGCGTGGGCGGCGATAATCCAACGACAATCACGTACGCTATCGGCGCTATTGCGGCAGGGCAGACGCAGACCTTTGCGTACACCTCCACCATCGACCAAACCTACAGCAATGGCGACATCGTTTTACCTGGCGAGCAAATTGGCAGCACCCAATTGTTAGCCGGCACCACATCGACGAGTGTTGCAGCCCAAACCACCGACGCCATCTCTGGCATTAGCAATGATGTCGAAATCACCAAACCTAGCCTGGTCAAGACGTTGATTACGCCGGTTGGTGGCGTCGTGGTCGCGGGGCAAACCGTGACCTATGAAATTGTCGCGACCTTTCCCGGCGGCGATAGTTCGACCCTGGTCCTCGACGATTATTTGCCGCTGCCGATTCTGTTGGCGCAAGAGCATGGTGCCACGCCAAGTTTTGGTGGCGCGTTTCGTTTGGGCGCGCTGCATAATGTAGGTGCCGGTACCATCACCACCAACGCCGCTGCCAATCAAGTGTCGTTTACGTTCGCGGCGTTTGCGTCGGGCCCAACGGCCGTCAAGCAAGTCCACATCTTGATGGATTTTACCGTGCAAAACTCACCGGTGCAGGACGGCTTCAAGCTTACCAACCTAGTCGCTGGGTCAGCTGGCATCACAGCGACGTCGGTGGCCTCGGTGACCATGCTTTCGCCAAAGCTCAATCTTTATAAGGGCGTGGTTAGCTCCAGTAATGCGGCTGCGGTATTTGCCCCTGCGCGTACCGGTGCCGCCACCTATGCCTCGCCGGTTGTGGCCGAGCAAGCCAATGTCGCAAATGTCGATGCTGGCGATACCATTACCTTTCGCGTGATGGTGGAAAATGTTGGCGGTGCACCGGCCAGCAACGTGCAATTTGATGATCTGTTTTCCGCCGGCCTAAGCTGCAACAGTGCAACGTTTAAAAACGGTGCAGGCACGGTGCTTGCGGGTAGTTTGGCTGCGATCACCGGCGGTGTGCGGTTAACATTGACCAATCCGCTGCCAGCCCGAACGGCAACGGGCACCAACATTGCGTACGCCGACGTGGTTTGTTCGATTGCTGGCACTGTCGAAGCTAGCGCTGCGATTACCAACACCGCAACGCTGTTCAACTTTTCGTTCGATGACGGCAACGGCGGCACGGCTGATCCAAATCTGGTTGGGTCGGTGGCGCAAATCGGCGCAATTGATACCGATACCGCAAGCTCGACGATCAAACCGTTGTTGATTGCAAAATCACGCGTCGGTGCGGTGCTTAATCCTGATCGCCGCACCATTGGCGATGCTTTCGACTACAAAGTGATTGCTACCATCGTCGAGGGATCCACCAGCAACGTGGTGATTAAAGACACCTTAGACCCACAATTGGTGATGGTTAGCGCTCCGGTGGTTTCCGCATCAAGTGTGGATTTGAGTTTTACCGCCGGCACGCCTAGCGTAACCGCCGCTGGTTTCACTTGGAACTTCGGCGCAGTTTTGAATGCCAATTCCAACAATGCCGTCGCTGAAACTATTGAAATCACCTATCGCGTCGCGGTTGCCAATAATGCAGCTACGACGCGCAGCAACGATGCCGTTGATAACCGGGCCAACCTGGCGTGGACCAATAACGCGGCTGGCAGCAACGCCAACGCCGAAGATATTGATGTCGAAGAACCTGCGTTGGTCGCAGTTACCACCACCGATGCGCCGTCGTACGACGCTGGTGATACCGCAACATTCACGGTTGTGTTGGGGCATGCCACCGACAGCTTTGCTGCACGCGATGTCACCTACACCGTTACCTTGCCAGCGGAGTTTGATTCGGTTGCATTTGTAAATGCGGCAGGGCTGGCACCAGGTTCGTTCACCGTCGTCGGCAATGTGTTGACCTTCACCTATCCTGCGATTGCCGAAGGTCAAACTTCGACGCTCACGTTCACTGCAAATGTAATTGCCGGAGTTGCAACCGGGCAAACGCTTAACGTTGCTGCCACCGCAACCTACTCATCACAAGTCGGCACGCCGGCCTCGGTTTCGCCGTTTAGCGACGAAGATGTTGAACGCGCATATACTTCGAACTTCACGACACCGGTGGTGATCAAAGAATTTGGCTTGACCAAAACCTTAACTACCCCAGCCGTTACACGCTTCACCATTGGCGATACGTTTGCCTACGACATCACTGTCGACGTGCCCGAAGGTACGCGCAGCGGTGTAGTCATCAACGATTCGCTGCAACCGGGCTTGGTCTTTGTCAGCGTTACGGCGCTCACCAACGCAGCAAATGTTCAATGCGATACCGGTAGTGGCTTGGTTGCCTGTGTCTTGGGCACGCCAACCTTGGGCGGTTCGCCGCAAGTCGGCCAAACTGTGGCATGGAACCTCGGGACGTTAAGCAACCCACCCAACGCAGCAAATGAACAGTTTTCGTTCCGCGTTACCGTCGGTGTTGAGAACGTGTTGGTTGCTCAAAACGGTGTCACCGCCACCAACCGCGTCACTATTTTTGGCGGCTCGGCGACCAGCCAAGCGATTACCATCACCGAGCCGGCGCTGGCAGTCGCAAGCGCGGTCACCGGCCCAGCCAACGTTGATCCAGGTGACACCGTCACGGTTCGCGCTTCGTTGACTCAAGCAGCAGGGTCGAATGGCGCAGCATTCGATGTTGCAACCAGCTTTAATCTTGCGGGTACCGGGCTCACCGCGAATGCCGG
>JAYWHS010000521.1:0-3589 GCA_043777635.1 Kofleriaceae bacterium
CCCAAAGTTCTTCGTTGTCAGCCGTCGCCACCCGCGTTATCGCTCGTGCTTGTGAATATGACATTGCGCCACGCCGCAATTCCTCGTCGATCAGCGGCAACTCCGCCAACTTGCGTGCAACCCGCACTCGTTCACGCGCCGTACGCAAGTCCCAACCCACTCGCCATGCCAACCAATGTGCGCACGACAACGCGCCTTGCACATGCCAGCCTGACGCGACATCAAATTCTCGAATTGCCGTTAACAATCGATGCATTGCAGCGTCGATATGCGCTGACATTTCAGCGATTTGATTACCCAGCGCATCGACATCGATCGCCACCTTCACCTCTGCACGCTCTTGCATAAAAACACTCTATCATTGGTTTTTTCGACGCCACTGCTGCCTCACTACGCCACGAAACATCACTGCAACCAAAAATATCCGCCGACCCAGCCGATCGATCCGTGTCGCCGACATTGTTGCCTTGAACGAGCGTTTCACCCGCTACTCATAGGCACCGCAATTTTTCGTTTAAAAAACACGTCAACACAAATCGAAAAATATTTCTCAAATTCCAACAAAAAATATGTCCGAAAACCGGACATATACCCATACCCGCCGCCGATGTCCCATCCGCCAGTCTTCGCAATCAAATACCCGCGACGCGACGGCGGCGCATCAGGCTACGCGCGAGCACAAACCTTCGCGGCCGAGCGGCCAGCCGCACAGCACTCGCTCAAGCTCCACCTCGCGCCCTCCGGAGCCTCTGTGAGCCGACCGTTCACTCACCCGTTCACCCACCCGTTCACCCACCCGTTCACTCACCCGTTCAAGGTCCATCCTGCCAGCTGAACATCCACCGCCTGCCATCGACATCAGACCTTGGCAAGCACCTACCGTCCCCACCACCTAGGCACCTAGGCAAACTCCGGAATTCAACCGCCCCCCGAGCCGATCCACACATCGTGAATCGTGTCACTGCCCCGACGTTCTTCGGCTCAAGCGTTTGACGCTCGCGCCAGCGCCCACCACAATTAGCTGTGGCAATCAAAAACTACGTGCTCGACACCAACGTGCTGCTCCACGACGCGCGCGCTTTTTATGCGTTCGCCGATAACAACGTGATCATCCCGATCTACGTCATCGAGGAAATCGACACTTTCAAAAAAGATCAAAACGAACTCGGTCGTAACGCACGCCAAGTGGCGCGGCTACTCGATCAATATCGCTCACAAGGCGGTTTGTCGAATGCCCAGAAGATGGAAAACGGCGGCACCGTTCGCGTGGTGTTGCCTAAAACCCCACACAAAAATCCAAGCTACGACTCGCGCAACATGGACCAGCGCATCTTGGAAACTGCGCTCGAAGTGCGTGATGCCGATCGCGATCACCCGACGATTTTGGTTACCAAAGACGTCAACATGCGGATTCGTGGCGACGCCCTGGGCCTCGACACCGTCGATTTTGAACCAGAAAAGGTCTCCATCGACGAGTTGTACGCCGGCAGCCGCGATCTGAGTGTGAATCCCGGCGTGGTTGACACCTTCTTCACCGAAGGTAGCGTTGCCGTGACCGCCGACCCTGCGCTACATGCCAATGAGTACCTAACCCTCAAAGAAGATGTCACTGGGAAATCGGCGCTAGGTCGTTATGATGTCGACCAACAAAAAATTGTTGGCGTCAAAAAGCTGCGCGAAGGCGTGTGGGGCATTAAGCCGCGCAACAAAGAACAACATTTTGCATTGGACCTGCTGCTCAACGATGACATCAAGTTGGTCACGCTGGTCGGCAAAGCTGGTACTGGTAAAACCTTGTTGGCGATTGCTGCGGGTTTGCAAAAAGTCACCGAAGACCAAACGTTTTCGAAGCTGTTGGTCTCGCGGCCGATTTTTCCGATGGGCCGTGACATCGGCTTTTTGCCTGGCGACATCGAAGAAAAACTCAATCCGTGGATGCAGCCGATCTACGACAACTTAGAATTCTTGTTGGGCTTGAACAAAGCCGACAAAAAAGACGGCCGCAGCTACGCCGAATTGGTCGACATGGGCTTTGTCGAAATTGAACCCCTGACCTACATCCGGGGCCGGTCGTTGCCAAACGTGTTCATGATTGTCGACGAAGCGCAAAACCTCACGCCGCACGAAGTCAAAACTATCGTGACCCGGGCCGGAGAAGGTACCAAGATCATTCTCACCGGCGACCCGTACCAGATCGATCATCCGTACTTGGATTCGTCGAACAACGGGCTCACCACGGTGGCGGAACGATTTAAACAAGAAGGCCTGGCCGGTCACATCATCTTGACCAAAGGCGAACGTTCGCCGTTGGCCGAGCTGGCGACTCGGATTCTGTAAAGACTGATCACGCTTGGACCTTGGCCGATATTGCTCGGTCTTTGTCCTGGTCGGTTTGTCGTACTTCGATTAGATCGATTGTTGGTCATCGGGCGTTGGTAAGAGCACGAAAGGTTTGCTCCCCATGACCAAGTCACTCCGTAAGTCTTTGTTTACATTTGCTATTCTCACCGCTTCGGTAGGCACGGTGGCAGTTGCCGCTGGGCTTTCGCCGTTTTCCGGTAAGGCTTCGCCCGGCCCCGTGGCGGTGCAACCGCTGGTGGTCCAGCCCACGTCGGTGGTGCCGAATAACGGCACTCGTACCGTCGACATAGTATTTGCGGTCGACACCACCGGCTCCATGACCCAGCTCATCGAAGGTGCCAAGGCGACGGTTTGGTCGATTGCCAAGCACACTCAGAAAATGGCGCCCAACGCCAAAATTCGCATTGGCCTGGTCGCGTATCGCGACATCGGCGAAGCGTATGTCACTAAGACGTTTGACCTTTCAAGTGACCTGGACGCGGCCTATGCCGAACTGTCGGCTTATGCTGCGGTTGGCGGCGGTGACGAGCCGGAAAATGTTAACAAAGCTCTCGACGAAGCGATCAACCACATGAGCTGGGATACCAACGCCACCAAGATGGTGTTTTTGGTCGGTGACGCGCCAGGCGCTGAACGTGGCGATGCGCCAACCATGTCAGTGTTGGCTCAACAAGCCAAAGCCAAACACATCACCATCAACGCAATTCGCTGTGGTGACAGCGTCGAAACCGCCAACGAGTTCAAGCAACTTGCGATGGCCGCTGGTGGCGACTTCTCAAGTATTGCGCAAGGTGGTGGCGTGCAAACCATCGTCACCCCATATGATGCCAAAATACTTGTGTTAGCCGGCGAGATCGACGCCACCAACATCTACTACGGCAGTGCCGATGGCCGCGCTAGCGCTGAAGGTAAAAAGGCTGTAAATGCCGCTGCGCCAGCGGCGGCCCGGGCTGACCGAGCTGCATACAACGCTGCGGCGGGTGGTACCGGTCGTTACGGAGACGGCGACATGATTGGCGGTGTAGCGCAAGGCACGCTGCGGGTCGAAGACCTCGAAGAGTCCAAACTCCCTGACGCGATCCGAGGCAAAGACAAAGCCGCCAGAGAAGGTTGGGTCAAAGCCAAGGTCGACAGTCGGCGCCGTGCCGAGACCGAGTTGTTGGAGCTGCAAAAGCAGCGCGATGCCTACGTGCGTGATAACGCCAAACCCTCCGACGAAGGCTTTGAC
>JAYWHS010000522.1:0-3589 GCA_043777635.1 Kofleriaceae bacterium
GCCAAATCTTTGAATTGTTCAATATTTTCTATGCTTTGCAGTGGAGAGGGAGGGATTCGAACCCTCGGTAAAGGTTACCCCTTACGACGATTTAGCAAACCGTTGCTTTGAGCCACTCAGCCACCTCTCCAAAGGTTGCCAATACTATGCTGCCAAAAATTAAGAAAAATTAGTGTTGAAAAAATAACGAATGGGCTCCCGGGACAAGCACACACATGCACGATTGGTTTTATCGTGAATGCGATTTTCATCGCCGGGACCCACCACTTGCGTTTACGTCTATTCAGTTGTCAATTTTGGTCGGCGGAGGAGGAGGGATTCGAACCCCCGGAGCTATTCACTCGGCGGTTTTCAAGACCGCTGCCTTAAACCACTCGGCCACTCCTCCGGTTGGAGGCAGGCGGGTACTATATGGATCCGCAGGGCCTTGTAAAGTGTGAACCGGGATTTTGTATCTGTAGAAGTGCGGTCTCTATTCGATTTCGCCCACAGAACGCAGGTAACAGTTACATTTTTGGCCAACCACAAAGCCTCGGACCGCCGAAACCGCAAAGCCAACTGATGCGCCGGCCACTGCAAATACCGGCCACGGCGTCTCGGCCCCTTGCCGGCGCTGGTTACCTGAGGTTGCTGAATTTTGCAGAATGATGCTCAGTGCACCCAGCACCACCGAGCCGAGGGTATCGACGACCGGTAACCGGTATGAAGCTGAACAAGAATCGTAGTCACTCGGAGGGAGTTCGCCGTTTGGCGTGTAGAGGGTAACCGTACGGCTTGGCGGCGGCTTCATGCTCCAAGAGCATCCGGTTACGGCTAAAATCGCCAGAACTACCACATCACGCCCGTTGATCATGGCCGCATGCTAGCGCAAAAACGTCAGGGTAACGAATGTTGGCGGGGGCGGTTCATGACAATGGGTAACAAGATCGTGAGAGGCCACGCACCATGGTCGCGCCCGGCGAAACGCCACAGTCATTGCCGTAGCGGCGGTCACCAGCATTGAGCGCAACCACTAGGCCGACCGCAATCTCGATCGCACGTTACGGCGAGATTTTGCAATCTATGGTTTCACGTTTGAAACCTGGGCCGCAGTCAATGCTGACTCCGATGCGCCTGACTTGCGGAACATTTCGCAAGAATGGGTGTTTACAAGTTCGCTGCAATTGCGGCGTATCTGGGACCAAACGTTAGTACCGATCGCCGTTACCTGGCGGTAGTGTTGGCTCGCACAACTGCGTGCAACTGTGGGAAGTTCGGATTGTATTGCGCACCTGCCCGCGACTGCGCCGCTGTACGTAAATGTACGCCTGATCAGGCTGGTACACTTGTTCCAATACGGAACAGTGGCGTCGGTGAATCGGTTGTGCGATTGCGATCGAGGGCAATGGGTTGAGATCCAAGTAGGCACAGCAATTGCTGTTCTTGTCATTATGGCTGGCGCATCGAGTTTACCTCGTGTCGTGGAACATGATTTCCAATACACAACGAAGTTCCGGCAAACCGTAATCTTTCACTTTTTGGCTATTGCGCTGGTCGTAAGCAACGGTGCCATCGGCGGGTTCTTTGGTTACGGTGGCCAAGCGCTGGCGTGCTCCGTCACACCGGTGTTGATTGGGCTAAATTTACTGCATGCGCTATTTCGGCCGCGCTCGTATCATTCGTTTGCGTCGGTTGGCTTGGGCTTAGCCGTCATCCATCTCGCGTTCATTGGCGCGCTGATGCCGCAGTTGTCAATCGTGCTGGGCTACTTCGTGTTTTCGCCCATCTTGGCGGTGGTGCTCATTGGCGAGCGCCATATCAAGACTTGGAGCTACTTTACGATTGCGGCAGTGCTGTTGATGGTGGGGCTTTCGCAAACTGGGCTGCCTCACGTCTGGCGTGGTCACATGAGCACGCAACAGATTTTCTTTATTACCATGTTCACCCTTGGGTCGATGATGACGTTGGCCACCATGACGATCATGATTCTGCTTGAAGATCACCGGGAATTTGCCGCCAAGATGATGCACCAGCAACTTTGGCTTGAGGCCATGAACGAAAAACTGGTGCTGCTGCAAAATTCAAAGGAACGTTTTTTTGCCACTGCGAGTCATGAGTTGCGCACGCCGATGAATGCCATCGCTGGCATCGCCGAATTGCTACGGTCGTCACGCCAAGATAAAGCGGAAGTTGATAATCTATTGACGGGTTTGCACAATTCGTCGCGGCACCTATTGTCGATCATCAATGACTTGCTCGACCTAGGTAAACTGCGTGAGAACAAATTACAGTTGGCCGTCGCTGACTTTGATGTTCGCGATACCATCACCACGGCGTTCGGCATTGCACGCGATGCGCAGCATTCTAAAAATGCAGCGGTAAAAATGAACATCGTCCTTGCGCCCGGGCTACCGCAGTATGTGCGCGGCGACGCCCGGCGCTTGATGCAGGTATTGCTAAATGTGCTCAATAACGCAACCAAGTTTACCCGAGCCGGTGAGATTTCGCTGCGGGTGCGCGTTGGCGCAGCCAAAGAACCTAATAGTTGTCGGTTCAGTATCAGAATCAGTGACACCGGCATCGGGATGAGTTCAGCGACGTTGAAAACCCTTTTTGATGATTATGTGCAAGCTAATGAAAGTATCGCTGTGCAGTACGGCGGCACCGGGCTTGGGCTGAGTATTACCAAGCGTCTCGTCGAATTGATGGAAGGCAAAATCGAAGCAGCGAGTGAATTGGGCCGTGGCAGTCTTTTCAAAATAGAGATAGAGCTGCCACTTGGCATCGCGCCACCAAAGACTGAAACCGCTACACCTGCAACCGATCTCGCAACTGGTAAGCGCATCTTGATCGTCGACGACAATCAACTCAATGTGATCATCGCGCAGAAATTGATCGAGCGCAAATTTCCGGGAATCACCATCGATTCTGCGCAGAACGGACAACTCGCGGTTGAAAAAGTCTCGGCGAATTTTTACGACTTGATTTTCATGGATATGCAAATGCCGGTACTCAATGGAGTGGAAGCCACCAAGCAGATTCGACTTTTGCGTGATGCACGACAAGCCTTGGTCCCGATTGTGGCCATGACGGCGAATACCGAAGAGGCGGATGTTGCGGCTTGTCTGGACGCTGGTATGAATCAAACGATGAGCAAGCCGGTGAGTGCGGGTGCTTTAGCTGCGGTAGTACAGGAGTTTTTGTTCCTTGACCCGACCAAATCATGCATGAATATCCGTGTTGCTAACAGCGGCGATTTTTATGTGCCAGCGGACAGCACGATCAGCAATAGTTAACCAATCGGAACTCCGACTACGGTACGCGGCAGCGACGATATTACAAATGCAGATGCAGCATCGCGGCAATCGACGGATTGATCCCGACGGTGCCAACAATTACACGGACTCTACCTCGGCAAGCCTGGTTTATGGCATCGCCCTAAACTATTGGGTGCGACCGCACTGGACCATCAGTCTGATCGCCATCAACAGCGTCGTTGCGTACACCTCCATCACCCGAGCCAGTTGATTTGCGCTCGTCGCGGAGGCCCGGAATGAACCACTCTGGTCCTTTGAACCGGGCACTCTTGACACTCCTTCACAGTCACCTG
>JAYWHS010000523.1:0-3587 GCA_043777635.1 Kofleriaceae bacterium
CGGGATACAAGTGGATCGCGCGATTCAAGCAGGATGGCCTGCTGGGCATTGATGACCAATTGCGCCGGCCGACGCGGTCGCCGGCCGCGCGGCCGCGTAAGTCGGTGCTGGCGCGACGTACGCTACGCTGCTTGCGCGTCGCGGGTGGCTGGCTGAGCGTTGGAGTTGCAGTGCTTTCAACTTGATTTGGCGATAGTTTATTTTGAATATGGAATGGTGCTGGGGCGTAGTAGTTAAAGTCACGAGGCGCCAAAAGTTGGAAAAGCACCGGTTGTCGGATGTGGGCGAAATTCATGTCGGTGTGCCGATAACTTGAATTGGCGATAGTTTATTTTGTGGGCGTGAAAAGTTATATTCCTCGTCGATTTTTATTGTACTCATCGAGAATAATTGATATTCGCCTATGTTAAATTGAGGGAGGGTGGTGAGGATGGGTCGGAGACAAGTTCAGTTAGGATTGGCGCTGCCGGCTCCAGTGGTGGTTGTGAAACATGGCTGGGGTGGTGCACGTAAAGGTGCGGGGCGCAAAAAGGTGTCGGAGCACCAATCACATCGGATGCGGGAGGCTTTTTCGAAGCGCATGCCAGTGCATGTGACGATGAAGATGGCCAAGAATGTGAAAGGGCTGAGGGGCCGGCGTATGTACAAAGCGGTCGAGGCAGCATTGTGGGCTGCGGCGCGCAATGAAGATGGGTTGGTATGTGATTTTTCGGTGCAGAATGATCATCTTCATTTAGTGATAGATGCGGCGAATAATAAGGCAAGGCAAGGCGATGCGGAGTGCGGTGAGTGGGTTGGCGATTCGGGTGGCCAAGGCGATTAATTCGCTTTGCCGACGGAAGGGCCGGGTTTTCGACGACAGATATCATGCGCGAGTGTTACGCACGCCGACGGAAGTGCGGCGAGTTCGTCACTATGTGCGGGATAATTTTCGCAAACATTTGCGGGAACGATTGCAAACGGAGCGCACGCAGGCGGAGGCTGCGTGGATCAGTGAAGGCATTGATAATCGCGAAGCGCTGCGGCTGATTTTGCAGAGCACTGTATGGATCGATCCATGCTCGTCGGAGGCGGCGCGTGTGGATGGTGGCACCTGGCCAGTCGGGCGATGTTGGTTGCTGTCAGTGGCGGCGGATGGCCGTGCGGCAGGCGCTTGTTCGTCGCGGCGTTCACAGTGAGTTCGGCTACCACGGCAGTGGTTGCCGGTTGGCTTACGGCGTTATGCGTGAATTGAACTAAAATCCAGCAATCGTGCGTTTTTAATCGGTACTCGGCACTTAGTACGGCCGACCTCGTCCTTCCTCGCGTGGGCTGGGTTCGCTGCATCACGGGCATAAAGCGTTACCAACGTTGTGAATCCTTCGAGCGCGGTCGTCCGAGGTTCGTCGGCCAAGGACCGCACACGCTCCAGCCGTTCTGGGAAAGCGTGAACGTTTCGATTGCTTGCGCTTATGTGACCAACAGTGCGGGCCGTCTCTTGTGGTGAAATCAGCGAATCCTGACCACCGGGCCGTCGCTGATTTCGAGTTCCGACCAGCCGTCCGGCACGGCGGGTGGCAGCCTGTCATATAACCAGTGGGCGTCGCGCGGCGATAGGTTGACGCAGCCGTGGCTACGCTTGGTGCCAAAGCCATCGTGCCAGTACGCCGCATGCAGGTATATGCCTTTGGTAAAACGCATGGCCCACGGCACTGCGGACACATCATACTGGGCGCGCTCGCCGGCTTCCGACGTCATCGCAGTAACGGCGGCTTTGGCGTAGATGGTAAATTCGCCGGTCGGGGTCGCGTGATTTTTTTTGCCAGTGGAAACCAACGTTGCGAACAGCGGCGTGTCACCGCGGTACAGCACGAGCGTTTGTTGCGACAAATCGATGTCGATCCATAACGCTGCATCGGTTACGCCTTGCGGGCGGGTGCTGATGGCAGCGGTCGCGATCGCGTTGCGGGGCAACCATTCGCTACCGTGGCGATCGTCGCCAATATCGACGAAGTCTTGTTGGCTTGCCCGCACCACGACTTGCTGATAGCGCTCGACGCTGCGGATCAGGACCCCGCTCCGAGCCTTCGCTCGTTCGCTCCGTTTTTGGGCGCCACGTTTTTTGGGCGCATCAAGGACGTGGCGGTTGCGCTCGGCGCTGGCCACTACCCACGTGATGGGTAGCCGCACCGCGCCGGTTATTGCAACTCCGGCGAAATCCGACGGGTGCAGGGCGCGCACCCCCGACATCGGTACGTAGCCTTTGTCGACGCGGTAATAGGCTAGTGAATCGAGCCAGACGGTTTCGAGATTGCGAATCATGACGCGGCCCGCGAGTTCGCCGGTGGGTTGACCGGCTTGCGCATCCGCGCGGGTTTTGTACAGGTCGACGCCTGCATCATCGACGACAAAATACTCACCGGGCACGACGTCGCCGGGGGCCACCACGGGTAAATGCAATGCAATAGGTGGCGCATCGCTGGGCTGTAGCGAGGTTGCACAAATCACGCCGCGTGGCGCGATTTCGGCCCAACGTGGACAGGTCTTTTTGTTCGGCAAGACAGCTGGGGTGTCGACGATCGCAGTGACGGCGACGCGGGTGCCGGCTGCCAGCTTGCCGATAATCTTGGGCCCCGCCGGTGTCGTCGCACCATCGTACACATGGGCGGCGCGGTCTAAAGCTGCCGACTTGGTGGTAACGGGCCAGCCCAGTTGCTGCCACACCGACGCTCCGCCGACTGACGGTACGGGTAGCGGCACAGCCAGTGGTGCCTGCTGCGTTGGTGCAGGTGTCGGCAGTTGCGTATCTGCATGGCCGACGGAATCAAGTGCGAACACCGCAGCACCGATCACGGCCCCGGCAATCGCGATGCGCCGTTGCCTGGCAACCCAGCAGCGCACCTGGGCACTGTTGTCAGCTAGACGTAGGTGAGCCATGCGTCGTGCTGGGTGTCACTGCCTTTGACGATTCCAAAGTAGGTGTCTTGCACGCTGCGCGTAACCGGCCCTGCGACCCCGCGGCCGACCTTGCGGTGATCGATTTCACGCACCGGGGTGATTTCCGCAGCGGTGCCGGTCAGGAACACTTCGTCGGCAACATAGAGCTCGTCGCGTGACAGCGCTTCTTCGCGTACTTCAAGACCTTGGGCGCGTAGCAGGGTAATTACGGTGTCGCGGGTAATACCGGCCAAAATCGCAGCCGAGGTCGGCGGGGTCCGCACGATGCCGTTTTTGACCAAAAAGATATTTTCGCCGGTACCTTCAGCGACGTAGCCCTGCGGATCGAGCATGAGCGCTTCATGGAAGCCGCTTTTAATCGCCATGCGTTTGGCCAATACCGAGGTCACATACTGACCACAGATTTTACCTTTGTTCATGGTGGAGTTGGAGTTGCCACGGGTGAAGCCAGAGATCATGCAGCGGATGCCGTTTTTCAGGCCGTCTTCGCCGAGATACGAACCCCATTCGTAGCACGCGACCATCGTGCGTACCGGTGGCTCAAGCGAACCAAGCCCCAACGCACCGGAGCCGAGATATACCAGCGGCCGAATATAGGCCGAGCCCATCTTGTTGGATTTGACAACATCGACGCAGGCTTGCATCAGCTG
>JAYWHS010000524.1:0-12675 GCA_043777635.1 Kofleriaceae bacterium
CGCTGTCCGTGTACAGCCGGGCGCTACGGGTCTTCATCGCTGGCGACGAAGCGTTTAATCGTGCGCTCGGTTCGTCACTAACAGATTTTGAACTCGGCAATTCGGCCCACGATCGCGCCCCAGCTGAAAGCAAGCAACCATGAAGCGCTGTATCTCATCGACCACGGCCACGATTACGCTGGCTAGGTTTCGCTCGATCGTTTGTGCACTGGCGATCACCGTCAGTGTTGGCGGCAGCACCGCCATCGCTGCGCCGAAAGCTAAGGTCGAAACCGTTGCCATTGCCGGCGCGACAATTTACCAAACCCCAACCAAAAAACTGCTCAACGCTACACTGGTGATGCGCGATGGCGTAATTGTCTCGGTTGCCGAAAACGGCGCGGTACCGACGGGCGCACGGGTCATCGATGGGCGCAACCGTGTGGTCACTGCCGGCCTCATCGAAGCTGCGTCAACCTTAGGCTTGGTCGAAGTTGATCAAGAAGCCACTGGCAATGACGGTCGCTTTGGCAATGCGATTACCGTGCATGCCGCGTATCGCGTGGTCGATGCGTACAACGCGCGCTCCGTCGCAGTGCCAGTTGCCCGCAGTGGTGGCGTCACCTCGGCGGTTATTCGACCAACCGGCGGCATCGTCGCTGGTACCGCAGCGTGGATGGCGCTCGACGATCAACTCACAGCACGCGCGCCACTGCGCGACAGTGTTGCCATGGCCGCTGCGCTTGGCAATCAAGCGTTGGCCAGTGGTTCGCGCGGGTATGCCATCGCAACGTTGCGCGAATTGCTCGATGACGTGGTGAGCTACCAACGCAACCGTACTCAATACGAGCGCAACCAAAGCCGTGCGTTGTCAGCGAGCCGGGGTGATCTCGAGGCCTTGATACCTGTCATCACCGGCAAGATGTTGTTGTTGATCCGCGTCGATGCCGAAGTTGATATTCGCGCGGCGTTGGCGTTGGCCAAAGCTCGCAAGCTCCGCATCGCGATTGAAAGTGGCACCGAAGCGTGGCGCGTAGCCAAAGAGCTTGCGGCCGCCAAGGTGCCCGTGATCCTCGACCCCACAGCAAATATCCCCGACGACCTTGCAGCGCTTGACGTTCGCGACGACAACCTGGTGTTGCTCGATCGCGCCGGCGTACAGGTGCTAATCTCCACCCTCGGCAATGCTTCCAACGCGCGCATGTTGCGACAACTAGCCGGCATCGCGGTGAGTCTGGGCCTGCCCTACCCTAAAGCGCTTGCCGCGATTACCAGTGCGCCAGCTCAAGTATTCTCCGAAGGTACCCCGACACGTGGCACGCTCAACGTTGGCCAAGTCGCCGATGTGGTGATGTGGACCGCCGACCCGCTGGAACTTGCCACCCAAGTCACCGCCGTGTTCATCAACGGCGTTGAGCAATCGGCGTCATCGCATCAGACCAAGCTGCTTCAGCGCTATCGCAAATTGCAACCGTAGGGGGGAGTGAGTGGGTGGACGATCGGATTAACGATCGGTGAACGGTCGGCTCCCAGAGGCTCCGGAGGAAGCGAGGTGGCGCTTGCACGGGTGCACTGCGGCTGGCCGCGCGGCCGCGGAGGGCTGTGCTCGCGCGTAGCCTGCTGCGCCGCCGTCGCGTCGCTGGTTGATTGTGGGATTGATAGCGAAGGCGAGCGATGCCGTCGGTTCACGATCGGCGAAGGTCGGCGGTAAACGCGGGACTTGAATTGGCGATAGTTGTCGGTGTGAACATGATAGCGACACGAGTATCGGGGCATCGGTGGCGGCAAGATTGCACGTCCGGTTTTCGGACGTAACTTTCTATTGGAATTTGAGAATCTTTATTCGATTTATGTTGACGTGTATTTTTGACGAATAATTGCAGTGCCTACGAGTAGCTGGGGGAACGATCGTGCAAGGCTGCGATTTGGGCAACACGGGGCGATAGGCTGGGTCGGCGGATTTTTTTGTTGCGGTGGTGTTTCGCGGCGCAGTGAGGCAGCGGCAGCGTCGAAAAAACAGGTGATAGAGTGTTTTTATGCAAGATAGTGCAAAGGTGAAGGTAGCCATTGATGTCGATGCGCTGGGGGATCAAATCGCGGAAATGTCAGCGCATATCGACGCTGCGATGCATCGCTTGTTAACGGCGATTCGGGAGTTCGACATTTCGTCGGGCTGGCATGTGCAAGGCGCGTTGTCGTGCGCACATTGGTTATCGTGGCGAGTGGGTTGGGATCTGCGCACTGCACGTGAACGGGTGCGGGTGGCACGCAAGCTAGCCGAATTGCCGCTTGTCGACGAAGAATTGCGACGTGGCGCGATGTCGTATTCGCAAGCTCGGGCGATTACGCGAGTGGCAACGGCGGACAAGGAAGCAGTCTGGATCGAGTGCGCGAAACACATGCCAGCGTCGCAACTGGATACATTGTGCCGTTCGTATCAGAATGTGCAGGCGTATGATCACGCTCGCAAGGCTGGAGGGATGCCAGGAGCGGTGCTTGCGGCACACGTGGCAGCGCAGCGCACGGTGACACGACGAAGTCTCGACAATGGCATGGTGAAATTTGAAGTCGTGCTGCCTAGTGACGAAGCCGCGATCGTGTGGGCAGCGCTGAATGCAGGGATTGCAAAAGCCGATGCGGAGCCGACTACTGCAACAGAATAGACTCCCGCAGAACCGACGGGCACAGAACAGACTCCCGCAGAACCGCCAAGCGCAAACGTACCAACGTTGGCCGACCATGGCCGGCAGCGCGCCGATACGTTCATGGGCATTATCCAAGATCGTGTGCGTGGCATCCGACCGCTGCGCACGCCGATCGAAATCATCATCACGGTGCCGCACGCTGGGCTGCACGGTTCGGCGGAACCGTCAGATCTCGCGATGATGGCCGACGGCGAAGTCATTGCGACGACAACCGCACAACGCTTGTGCTGCGATGCTGGAATGGTGGTCACCACCGTGGACGCGTTGGGCGTGCCGCTTTCCGTCGGTCGCAAAACCCGCACAATTCCAGCGGCAATCAATCGAGCATTGCGGCTGCGCGATCGTACCTGCCGGTTTCCCGGATGCACGCACAGCCGCTACGTCGACGGTCATCACATTAAGCACTGGGCCCATGGCGGCGAAACGGCGTTGGCGAATCTCATGCTGTTATGCAGCGCCCACCATACAATGCTGCACGAAGGCTGTCGGGTCGAAGCTGACGGTGCCAATGGTTGGGTATTTTTCGACCACCGCAACCGGCGCATTGACGCACAACCGGCCCGCCTAGCAGCAACGGACACCGGCGCGCGAAGTGGCCTCGATGCGTTACATCATGCCGCGCTCGCGATCACGGCCAATACCAACGCATCTAAATGGACCGGCGAACCTATCGACTACGCGAGGTGTATCGACGATTGGGTGTGAGGCACGGCGATTGCGCTCGACGACAGCACCGGGACGGGCGACGGACCGCTGCCTCAATCTTCGAGCTGCGCTTGCGGTCGTGTGCCCCACGGATGTTTATCGATATAGGCATCGGCGCGGCGCTTTTGCTCATACGATAGGCCGGTACTAACTGCGGCACTGAACCACATATTAAATTCGATGGCGGTGGCCAACCGATCATCGGCATTTTTGGCTAAGCCAAGCGCCAGCACCCGATCCACATCGGTTGGCAATTGCGCCAAGATCGACGGCTGCGTCGGCACCCGATACACCACGTCGTACAGGGTGGTTGGTACGTCTTTGCCGGTAAACGCCGGGTGCCCCGTGACGCTGCGATACACAATTGCAGCGAGTGAATACACGTCGGCGCGGTGATCGACATCGCCGCCTTTGGCTTGCTCGGGCGACATATACGCCGGCGTGCCGACGATATTGCCACGGGTGAGCGTACCCGTACCGCCGCTTTTGCTAACGCCGAAATCAAGAATCTTCCAGCGCTTGTTGCCGTCGCGCTCTTCGGCCAGGAAAACATTTTGCGGTTTAAGATCACGGTGCACGATGTTGGCCAGCCGCGCTGCGTCGAGCCCCAGCGCCAGTTGGCTCACCAACATGATGACTTGTTCATTAGGTAACCGACGCTGGCGACGCAGTTGATGCGCCAAGTCGGTGCCACGCAGGCGTTCCATCGCGATAAACGGCAGCTCGCCTGCCGTCGCGCCGACTTCGACGATACGCACCACGTGTGGGCTATCCAGGCGGGCCGCGTGTTCGGCTTCGCGTAAAAATCGACGCAGATGATGTTCGTCGCCAAGGGTGCCTGGCCCTAATAGTTTAACCGCCGCTTCGCGTTTGTCAGTCAGCGAATTCGCTTCATACACTTCGCCCATACCGCCACGGCCGATCAACATGCCCAACCGAAACGACCCAACTACCTGATCAGAATACCGACCCGGGCCGCCCACTTTGATCGCACGATCCAGTTCAGCCCGGACTTCGGCCAGCAAGGCCTCGCGTTGCGCGACCGAACGGACCGCGAGTTCTAACCGAGACAACGCATCGATCGTGACCTTGCGTGAAAATCGCGCGGTGACAAACGTAATCAAATACAAAACCTGGACGCCGAGGCAAACAATAATTTGGCCTTGCACCGCGAGATGGCCGATTGGCAAAATCGATCGGTCTTTGATCAAACCCGAAATAATCGCAGCCGACAACGTTAGGTGTAGCAGCGCACACACCGCGTATTGCAACAACCGCACCCGCACATCAAGGCCCAGCGAAAAGAAATAAATGCCGTACAAGATCATCGCGACAGCGGGCGATGCCAAGCCCCAGTAGTACACGCCGCCGTACGCACTAATTGCAACGATGGTTGCAGCGAAAGAAATCTTGCCCAATGTATATCGCGCTGGATCGCGAATGATGTTGTACAGCAGCCCAGCACCCACGCAGACCAAAATACAACCCGCGATCACGACCCGAAACGCAAACGGATCACCGTCGAGCAGCGCCACCGAGCCGGCCGCGCCGATTGACAACAGTACCGACATCAAAAGAAATACCCGCATGCGTTCGATCTCTTCGAACTTCATCGCTTCGATCGGCGAGGTCGTGGTCGAGTAACGCGTGCCTAGCCGGCTGGCGTTGGTTTCAACCCCGCGGTTGGCAATTTGCTGGGTCGGCTGTAAGTGAATCGAATCCACCGGGCCAGTACCGCGATCATTGCGGCCGGCCCTCGGCGAACTAGTCGGCTCACGATCGGCACCTTGCGAACGCGGTGCCACCGTGACATCAGCATCAGCAGCGACATCAGCAGCTTCCGCAGCATCGTTAAGACCATCGGAGTCCGATGTTGCGCGCGGCGGCAACGCGACTTTGCGCGCAGCTGGCCCTAGATCAATCGTCGGCCGGTCATCATCACGTCGCCCCATTACGTAAATAATGATAGCGCATGTGATCCCGGAATGCGCCAGCTTCCCCACAAAGCAATGGGTAAGCAACTGTAAGTATGTGGGTTATTCCACAATCACACGGTCGCTCGCACCGCGACCAAAGGTTTCCGGCATGTACATCTCTTCAGCTTTGGTTGGCGGCACCACAAAGTTACCCGGCGTGGTGGCACGCGCTACGTATTCATAGCTGTGCACACCTGGCCACAACATCGCAGCGAACGCTTCCACTCGCTCGTCGCGCATGTTTTGGTGTTCATACCAAGGGCCATACCACCACCAGTACGGGCCCATCGATTTATCCGCGTTGTCACCCATCGGGATTGGCCCAGTGGTGGCGAGTGCCGGATTCATCGGTTCGAGCCCGGCTGGCAACGGATCAACCAACGCCACATGATACCGGCGATTTTCATTCACCATGGTCAACTTGACCCGAACCCGTGAGCCAGCTTTGATCTTCCATGTGCCATCAGCGCTACGCGAAACATCCGCCGCGTTGTCCACGCCTTCGTATTTGCGCTCGATGACAAAACCATAATCCGCTGCGGCCAATTTGAGATCGGCCGGTGCGTAGATCATGCCGATACGGTAGTACAAGCGACCTTTGCCATCTTTTTGAATGATGAGATCCGACTTGTCATGGGCTGCAACCTCTTTCATCGAGATGCTGGTTTGACTGTATTCGGTGGTGCGACCCTTGAATGCATGGTCGCCAGCGTAATCGGCGCCCAGCCACATGCGCGCCACAAAATCTGGCGTCACTTTTTCGTAGGTCCGGAAATACAGATCAAGGGCCAACAACGCAAAGGCGTTTTCGCCGGTGTTGAGCCAACGGCCAGCTTTGCGATGCGCGAGCAGCCCGGTGACCACTTTAGGAATCAGATCTAGATCTTTTTGCTCTTGGATCAACGACTCCAACATGATGCCGTCGACCCGACGGTCCGATGACAAAATGAGATGCGCACCGTCTTTGTACGCGGTCGTGAAGTTCGCAGCGCCGGAAGTTTCCGATACCTTGTTCATTACGTGGCGCACAATCGCTTTGCGTTCGGACTCGGCAGCCTTTTGTCCAGCGAGAGTTCCTAACAACCAACCGGTTGCCTCCATCGGCAGTTTCGGCAAGGTTGCGGTGGCCAACAATTTTTGGGCTTTGCTGATGTCGATGTCGCCATTAAGTTTGCGCACGTAGAGCGCGTAGCTCGAAATCGACCAACGCACTTCGTCGCTATAATAAACATCGTAGTGCGACTCAATGTCTTTGAGGTATGCCATCGCGCGATTGAGCATCGCTGCGGGCACCGTGTAACCTTTGAGTTTGGCGCGGACGAGTGCATTGGAAACATGCACCGTTAAGAATGGCCACGACGGTCGGCCACGTTCCCAAAATGCGAAACCACCATCACCGTTTTGCATTTGCGTTAAACGCTCAAGATCTGCCGCGACGCGAGCTTCCATTTCAGCTGGCGTCGGCATGTTTTCGACTTTAAAGGCCGAGAGCACATCGCGCAGCGACGCTATCGCCAAGATCCGCGAGGCCCGTTGCTCGGCACATTCAAACGGATACGACACGATGTACAACACCGCATCGGTGAGCGCTTGGAGATTAGTCGAGGCCGTGGTGACTTCGAGGCCACCAAATTGCGTGACTACTTTGCCAGGCAACGCCACCGGTTGGCGAATTGCGCCATCGTCGATCACACCGTACGTCGCAAAGGCTTCGGTCGTCGCTGGCGTCCACACCGGCAACGCGAGTTCAGCCGCATCGCTGAAACCACCGGATGAACCGATGAATTGAAAGCGCGCAGTGCCGGCCATTTCGGCGGCGGCAGGGAATTGCACTTCGACGCGGTCGTTCGCAGGTACCATCACTTCACGGCCGGCACCGTCGGTTAACGTGGCGTTGGTCGAGCGCATCGCCAGTCGTACTTTCAACGGTGCGTCCGTTTGATTTTGCAAAACCACCGGCAATTTGAAGGTATCGCCAAAGTTCAGGAACCGAGGTGGCGAAGGCCGCACCATCAGTGGTAACCGCGCAGTAATTGCGCTTTCACCTTTACCAAAGTTACGCTCGCCCGCTGCCGCAAGCACCACCACGCGATAGCGCGTCAGATTGTCCGGCAGCTTCACATCGAGAGTTGCTTTGCCGTTGGCGTCGGTTTTCACCGTTGGCGAAAAGGCAGCCAGCGGATTGAAGTTGGTGCGCAGTGCCACCGGGCCATTGTTTTGCGCAGGCGCATCCGGTGAAGCACTCTTTCTATCTTTGGTTTGTTCACGCTTTGGCGCTTCTTTCGGCGCAGGCGCGCTAATTGGCGGAGGTGGTGCACCGTCCGCCGTCGCTGCAGTTGCGGACGGCTGAGCCTCGGCGCGCGCACGACCGCCGCCACCTGGGCCGCTACCGCCCATCGCGATGCCATCAGCCTCATAATCGCCCTGGCCGTCCATACCGTTTTGTGCGAGCTGATCACGCGCTGGCTTGGCCAATTTCACCATACCACGCAGATACACATCGCGAGTATCGCTGCCACGTTGCGGATAAAACGAGTTCACGGGATTGGGAAATTGATACCCCGTCAGCGACAGCACAGCTTCGTCGACGACAATCACCGTTGTCTCGGCATCGACCACGGGTCGGCCGTCGGCGTCTTTGACGTCAACCGAGATTTTAGCAATTTCACCAGGACTAAACTTGGTGGCGCTTGGCGTCGCGATCACCGTCAGCGTGCGACGCGTTGGCGGTATCGGTAAATTGATTTCGCCACCGGCATACGCCACTCGCTTCGGCAAGGCCGGATCGGCATCGCCTTTGTCGTTGAGGCGCGGTGCTTCACCCACCAAGTCGACATGCACGTTGAGGTTTGGCACCATGGCATCGGTGATCGGTACTTTCACCACGGCGGTCGAACCGGTCAGGGTTAAGCGTTCGGTCTTCACGATGCCCGAGCGACGCCACGTCACTAACGCTTCGGCCGGCGCAAACGGCGACATGATCAACAACTCAGCGACATCGCCTTGTTTGTATTCTTTTTTATCAGGGATGATTTGCGCTTCTTCGCGTTTGACGTCGCGCGACGGCAAGCGGTCACCACCGGTAACCCAGAAGGTAATCGTGGTGGTGTTGGCCCGGCCTTTGGAATCGAGGATCGTCGCGACAGTTTCATAACTGCCACCGACTTTGGTCGCAAATTCACATTTCGAAACATCCACGGTCGACATCACGTCACAGCTTTGTGGATCCACATCTTTTTCGACGTAGTTGCCTTTTTTGTATTCGTAATCTTTGCGGACGGTTTTAAGGGTAATTTTGCTACCTGGTACGGCTTTGCCTTCGATATCAACGCCGATGACGTCGATCGCAAACGGCGTGCCCTTGTCGACGAAGGGACGTTTGGTCCGCATGCCAACATAGAGCGACGACGGATGAACCAACACGGCCGCGCCAGCGTTCCAGGCCTGACGATTAACATCCATCACCGAGACATCCGCGCTGACCGACATCGGCACGGCTGGGTTCGCTGACAAAAAGTCCATGTGCAGCACATGGGCACCGGCACCGTCGGTTTTGGCTTGGTGGGTCCACGATTTCGGCGGTGTGTAGCGACCACCGCCTCGACCGCCACGGCCACCGTAATGACCGCCTTCGTCGTCGTAATCGTAGCCACCGCGATAGCCCCACCAAGGCACCCACTTACCAAAGATGAACTCATCACGATTCGGCGGTGTGAACGTGGTTTCGCTTGCGGATAGTCGCCAGGTTACATCGGCACCAGCCAACGGGCCACCAGAAAAGTATTTGGCATTAACCGTGAGGTCGCCGCTGCCACCGATCAAATTCGGCGCTTGGCTGGCGGTCGCGCTCACTTCAAATTCTGGCCGGCGGAATTCTTCTGTTTGGAACTGATGATAAAAAGATTCAACGCGCTTGCCGACGGTGCGGAACTGCACCGAGGTGTAACCCAGGTTCGGCGTGGTTGGCAGCTTGAACTTGGTATCGAACCCGCCCAACAAGTTGACCTGCGACGAACCACTGAGCATTTTGTTGCCTACCGAATCGAACACATCGTAGGTCACCGAGGTAACTTCGCCAGCGATACCGTTGACGTCGCCGTTTTTGCCGTAGTCAACTAAACGCAACCATCCTTTGATGCTGACTTCTTCGCCCGGCTTGTACAATTTGCGGTCGTCGACGACGTACGAGGTTAAACTGCGCGACTGCGGTTGTTTGACCCACGAATTGTAGTCATTCCACCAGCCGTTGGATTCGGTGACAAATGCTTCATCATTGCCGCGTTTGACGATCAGCATTTCTGTGCCACGGCCGCCGCCGGTCGGCAGTTGCAATGTCGCCAGACCTTGCGAGTCAGACTTCCCAGCCACACCAGCGCGCGCCAAACGCACATCAACGCCAGCGGCAGGTTTGCCAGTTTGCAAGTCAGTTGCAAACGCCAACAGCAGCTCGTTGTCGACCGAGGCGTCGATGCCTAGCTTGGTAGCTTGGACCCAAATGTACATCCGTGGTGGATCGTATTTTTCTTTCCATGGCGATGGTTCAATCACCGCGATGACATGGCCAATGCCGCCAGCGCCCAGCGCTTTGCCTAAATCAACTTTGGTTTCGACCAAACGATCTTTGCCTTGGGTGGTTGGCATGCTGCCATCAAACACTTTGTTGCCTGGCATCTTCGGTGGTTTGTCTTTGTTCCACAAGTTACGCATGTACTCGCCAAACGCTGGGAACTCAGCCGGTGTAACTTTGTACAGTTTGTATTTGAGCAAATCGTAGTTCACCGTGAACATGTCGATGCTCGGTGATTTAGCGGCTGGATCAAGCACAACCACACCCTGTGGACCAAAGAATGCCGGATACGCTTCCGTGACATTCCAATCAAATTCTTGATCTTTGCCTAACGTCTGCCCGTATTCGTCGACGATGGTCGACGATACTTTGACCTTGTAGGTGCTGCGCGCAATGGTGCCACCTTGCACATTGATGGTGTTGCCGTAGTTCATTACTTTGAGCCCCGGCACATCTGGGGTCACGGTGATCTGTTGATCAACAAACTTGTCCATGTCCAATGAGTTATTGAACTGAATCGAAAATGGTTGGCCCGGGGGACACTTATTCTGATAACCGCATTGGGCAGTTTCAATCTTCAGCGGTGGATATGTACGAAACCCAAGCGACTGAGCTTCTAGCGTTTTGTTAGGGCCTTCGGCCGATGGCGTGCCAACCGGAAACTCGACGGTAACCGCGGTATCGGTCGGAAAGGCATCCAAGGCGCGAAACGCTACCCAGTTGCTCTTACCGTTGTCGTTGGCGGTCGCGACCATAGATTTAATCGTAGAATCTTTTTCAATTTCAGCGGCGTCGAGTTGGCGCACTGCATACGCTTTGCCATTGGCCGTGACCTTGAGAATCGAAGTCAGCGTCGCAGCGTCGATTTTTTGATCGAAAGACGCAAACATCGGCACATCGGTGCGATGCGAACTGCCGTTAGGGTAACGATTCACCAATTTTGGAGGTGGCGTGGTGAACGAAAAACTCACCGGCTTTTTGAGTTCGTTGCCGTTCGCACTTTTGGTGCCGGCTGCAATTTCAACTTTGTAGGTGGTCGCTTGCGGGAATCGCACCAGCGGATCAAATAGAATTGTGCGGGTACCGATCCAGCGCCATTTACCCGGTGGTTGAGGTGTGAGCTTGACTGGTTGATTGGCCGCAGCATCGTCTTGCGAGGTCACGGCCACCATGGCATCAGAAAACGTCACTGAAAGCTCCGGTGCCAACGGCACATCACCTTCGGGCATGTACCGCAGCACTGTTAACGCTTTGCCAACTTCATTGGTTTTGGGCGGCAACAGCGAGCTTGGCGGCGCCGGAAACGCATTCGCTTCGACCTTGCCGGTGCGCGGAGGTGGCAACGATTTCGGCCGTAACGCAAAATCTTGCCGATCATTTTTCTCGGTGGTAATCGGTTTGGCCCGACTCAACAGCGCTGCAACATCGGCATCGCCAAGTTTGGTAGCAGGGGCCAACTTACTGTGATCAACCGCATCGACGCCGGCTTTGCCGTTCGACAAGCGCATGTCTAAGCCTTTGGGCACGTCACCGGTTTGCACCAAGGCTTGGCCCACTGGCGTCGCGCTGCCACCAGCCGTCGATTTGGTCGTGCTGGTCTTGGAGCCACACGACGTTGCGACAAAACTCCATAGCGTCACCATGGTAGCGGCCCGCAGGCTGGCCGAACGCTTCACTCGATTGAATCGCGGGTTCTGTTTCACAGTCCACTCCTTCGCACTTGCTCTTGTTGCATCGTATAGGTACGCGCGAATGAGCCCTTCGCGCTAACCGGCAAAGCCTTGCGCGGCAGACGCTACAGGTCAAGCTCCGCACTACGATTCTGCGAATTTTCGTCGCACACTGGCTCGAAAATAGACCCAAGGCGCAATGCTGGGCCGGTGTCACGGCGAGAACTGAGCGCCAGCGATGGCAGGCCAGAATGAAAGGACGACTGCCGATTGACTACTCTTTGAAGAGGCGGGTCATCCACGCGACAAACGCCGCAGCAACCGTTGCATCGTGGGCAAATACGTTGGCAGTCAGTGCAGTTCCAAACGGATTTCCCGGATTAGCTTGCCAAGCCAACCATGTATGAATCTGTGCCTTGATCTCATCGTTTTCGGTAAAATCGGCAGCATGTTCAGCACGAGCCGCCGCTGTTGACTCTTTAGCCCATGGCCACGTTTTGTCATCTGGCGGAATCAGTGCAGCCAAAAAATCTTCGAGTTTACCGACACTCTGATTATTCGGCATCAACCAAATACCCACGTGTTTTTGGGCAGATTGAAGGATCGTTCCTTCAGAAGTTGGAGTGGTAGGAAAATCGAAATCAAATTCCTTTAACTGATTCCGAACTGCGTCCCATCGGGAAGCTAGCGAAAGGTCGGCGTCTAACACAATCCCGACGCGATTATACGAACGAACAGTGACGGCAATGGCAGCGAGGGCCGGTTCAACGCCTTTGGCATTTTGAATATACGGAACATGCGCTTGCGGCTTATCCCAATTCCACCCATGGCGCTTGGTAAGGCTGATAATCGAATGCATGTCGTCGAGCCCCTCGACTATCAACCGATTTGGGGCGGTGTCTCTAATCGTCATGCTCAGCCTCTTACTTCAACATGGTGCCGAGCGGCAGTTTCGATTTCAGCGGCGGTGTATGCAACCGACTTTGTCTGGCCTTTTTCGATCCGATGAACTGTTACATCCGCAGCGAGCTCAGCATCGTCAGACTGCAACCAAGCAAGTGCACGAATACAAT
>JAYWHS010000525.1:0-3581 GCA_043777635.1 Kofleriaceae bacterium
CAATTTGTCCTTGATGATTGGACCGCCGACTTCAGCGCCAACATCCCAGTTCAAATCGCGGTTGGTTTCGCTATCAATGGCGCGACCTTCGCGCAAAATGCGATTGGCACCAGCCGTCAACCCACCTGGCGAAAGGTACGCAAACACTGTGCCGTGGAACTCATTTGAGCCCTGCTTAGTGGTTACGTTGATGATACCGCCGGTGGCCCGACCGTATTCAGCGTTGTAACCGCCGGTGATGATTTCGGTTTCACCGATGAACTCGTTCGGCAAGTTCGACGATTGGGTACCAAAGCCAGTATCCGTCGTATTGATGCCTTCAACGATGTAGACGTTTTCGGCCGAGGTTGCGCCCGACACCGAGGTGCCATAGGCATCGCCCTGCGCACCGGCCGCAGCGCCAACCACCGCACCGAAGGTCCGACCGACGGCAAGATTGCTGGTGTATTCTTTGGTGAAACTGATACCGGTTTTGGTCGAGCCTTGGTCAACCGTAGGCGCCCGGCCCTTGATGACAATGGTTTCACCTTTGCCAGCCGAAGTATTGAACGGCACATTCACCACGGCTGCTTTGCCGAGCTGAATAATCACGTTCGGCCGCGTGGTTTGCACTTCGTTGTAATAGATCGTCAACGTGTACATGCCCGGCGGCAATGCGGTGAGGTAGTAGGTGCCACCGTCTTCGGTGATAACCACTTGCTCGCCTTGCAGCACCGGCGACGTTGCAACCACGGTGGCGCCGACAATGCCTTCACCGGTTTTGCTGTCTTTGATTTGGCCACGCAACTCGCCGGTACCGGCTTGTGCGTATGCGTAATTACTTGAAAGTAGCGAGGTCGCCCCACCTAGGAGGCTCGCCGCCATGAATGCGTTTAGAAGTTTTTTCATGGTTGAGACTCCTTAGTTGGAGAGCGTGTAAAAGCAGATTGGTTTAGCGACAGCAACTGGTCCAGTGCCGCCAGCTTTCGCGGTGGCAATCGCGCCAGCTTTGAATTCAAGACGATACGTGCGGCCCAGTTGGAACGAAAAGAAAGTTGGATCCATCGGCGGGGGTGGTTGTGTTGGCGTTAACGGCGCACCTTCATCTCCGATAAACATATTGCGACCAACCGCGTACGCGTACGCGGTTTCTTCCACTTCGCCCATGCGAGCAGCGCCAGTGGCACAAACTGTGTTGTCTGGCATGTCTCCTGCCAGATTGGCTTTCGAGACCAGGTTAATCAGCGTTGGATCCACTGTACCCGTTGCAGCAACGTTTGCGTTGAAGGTGAATGCTACCTCAGTTAGCGAATCCAATTCAGCCGCTTCATCGCTGCCTTTTGGAGTCGACGACAGCAATTTGAACTTTGCAACATCAAACAAGAACTTCGCCGGGTCGGTCAAAGCAACTGCCTCGCCTTTTTTACCGGTTACGTTGCTCTTCAACGAAATTTCGCAACTTGTGCCGGTTGCAACACTATCGGCGCGCAACGGTCTAACAAACAACGCTGGGCCTAGTGGCCACGACAAGTTGCTGCCGTTGGGCACATAATAACCGTTGTACGGCACATCGACGCCGCCGCATTTAAGTGAAACCGGTTGGGTGCCCTCGAACGTGCCAATGGTCAAACCGGTTGGTTCACCCATCGCGTCGAGCTGCGGGATTAGCTCTTCGACATTTGGATCGAGCAAACGATCAAAAACCACGCGCACAAACCAAGAACTTGGAGCGGCTTGCGCGGCACCATCGGTTTCGGCGGGCACGGCTAAGTCGTCGTCGCAAACTTGCGATGTGCGATAGGTCGGCACGCTACCAACAAATCCTGGGCGCTTGATATCGCCGATTTTGCAGTAGGTGGCGGTTTCGAACGTGGTGACGCGAGGATCCGTTTGGACCATCACCACTGTCACGCTCGGCGGACCTTCTTTGCGTAAATCAGTGCCTTGAACTGGATCGTCGCATCCTGCGACGCCGGCTAAGGCTCCAATGGACGCCATTGCAAATGCTTTGGCTCGATAGTCGATCATTGCTTAACTCCTCCCAAATATAGAAACGATAGATTGGGGCATGCGGCCCCAAAAAATAAATTACGCATTCATCGCGCATGGCGAAGATTTACGCAAGTTAGGAAGATCACTGACAAAATCAGGATCTCGTGGACGTTTGAGAGAGAAAACCAAGGAATTGCGACAGGTTGCGACACCTGGGTGTCACACAAACGTGTCGCACCTTACTTTTTATGCTGTGACAGAAAACACCAAATAAGTCGCTTTTTTTGCCACCCGAAGCCTCGAACAACCTCGTGCGAGCTCAAAAGCTACGCGTTGGGACGTTTGCCGTTGGCAACGGGCGCGGCAGGTGCCGGCGCAGGCACCGCTGCAGCCGACCGTGCGGCCTTGGATTTGTCGGCTTTGTCTTCACCATGAGCCGACGAACCGGATGATCCAGAACCAGTTGCCGCTACCGCAGACGGCACCGCATCCGATGCATCAACAATCCCAATGCGGCGAATGTTGTGGTGCGCCAACAGCTTGGCTTCAATGCTGTGGAACATGTCGGGGTGCTCGCTCAAAAACTGCTTGGCATTCTCGCGGCCTTGACCAATGCGTTCACCACCATACGAGAACCACGCGCCGGCTTTATCAATGATGTTGACGTCCGACGCCAAATCAACCAAGTCGCCTTCGCGCGAGATGCCCGTGCCGTAGATGATGTCGAATTCAACTTCACGGAACGGCGGCGCCATTTTGTTTTTTACAACTTTAACCCGCGTCCGGTTACCAATGACGTCTTCATCTTTCTTGAGTGCGCCAACCCGACGAATATCGAGGCGAACCGAAGCATAAAATTTCAGCGCGTTGCCTCCGGTGGTAGTTTCAGGGCTGCCGAACATCACGCCGATCTTCATCCGAATTTGATTGATGAAAATTACCATGGTGCGTGACTTGGAAATGGCACCAGTCAGTTTGCGCAGGGCTTGGCTCATGAGGCGAGCTTGCAAACCCATGTGCGAATCACCCATCTCGCCTTCAATTTCAGCTTTCGGCGTCAACGCCGCAACCGAGTCGACAACCACGACATCGACTGCATTCGAACGAACCAACATGTCGGCGATTTCGAGCGCTTGTTCACCGAAGTCAGGCTGCGAGACCAGCAACTCTTCGGTTTTCACGCCAAGCTTCTTTGCATAACCAACATCAAGTGCGTGCTCCGCATCAATGAAGGCACATACGCCGCCACGCTTTTGCGCTTCGGCAATGATGTGCAACGTCAGCGTAGTTTTGCCGCTCGACTCTGGCCCGTAAATTTCAACAATGCGACCACGTGGCAAGCCGCCAATACCCAGCGCGATATCGAGCCCCAGCGAACCAGTCGGCACAACCGCAACTTCCTTCTCAATCGCTTCTTTGGTTAAGCGCATAATTGAGCCCTTACCAAATTGCTTTTCGATCGCACCAAGGGCCAGATCGATAGCTTTGTCGCGCGCGCCGACGTTGGTAGGGATTGGATTCGCGGGGGTCATTTCTTTGCTAGCCATCGTAGTTCTCCTGAAGTCGAGTGGTAATGCTTACTAGTAGCTCGGCCCTTGGCCCTTCGGCCA
>JAYWHS010000526.1:0-12655 GCA_043777635.1 Kofleriaceae bacterium
GATTTGAACATCGGGGCCGAGAACAAGTTGGTGAACAACGCACGTTCACTTTGAAACGGTGCGCCTTCGAGAATCCCGAACAGGTTCCAGCGTTGTTGCAAGGCAACTTCAGCCGAGATTGCGGTCATGAAGCGAATGCCTTGATCGCGGCTGTAGAACGAACCACCACTTTGACCCGACAGTTGCTCAACGCGGGTTTGGTCGGCAGCCGACAGCGTGCCCTTTTGATATTTGTCGCAGGTTGCGATCGGGTCGCCATCAAAACCGTCTTTGGCTGCATTTTGCTCGGGACAGTGACGATCACTCCAGATGTTCAAGTAACCGCGCATGCTGATGGTGACATGGGTCAACGCGGTAAGCGAAGCAGCAGCGCCAACATCCCAGGTAAGGCCATTGCGTTTGGAGTCATCAAACAACTTCGCGCCCCAGTACAAATCGGTGAAGACACCAGCGGAGAACGGCTCCACGTCGGCCAGCATGATACGGCCGCCCAGGCCCAGTTCGGAGCGAGCAAACATGGTGCGCAAGGTGACGCCTGCATCAAAGCCAAAGCCTGCTAGCTTGCCGCCACCAACATTGATGCGTCCGGACAAGTAGTACGGATAGCCAATGCTCATGTCGACCGTCGAGCGACCACGAGGCAAGGTCCGCGCACCGAACGACGACAAGCCACGTTGTTCGTCGAGCAGTTCAACTTCGCTCTTGCCTTCAACTGGCAATTCAACTGAGACATTTTCGGTCTTGCCGCCCACGATGTTGAGGTTTCGCTCTTGCGAGACCATGCCCGGCATCACAACTTTGACCAAGGTTTGGCCAACTTCAACTTCGATGTCGAGCGGGGTTTTGCCAACTGGTAGTCCGTTGATCAACACGGCTGCGCCATCTGGTGTCGACAATACGCGTAACCGACCGACCGCTTTCATTTCGGCGGTGACCGTTAACGTTTGGCCACCTTCAATACGTACATCTTGCGAAAACTCTTTGTAGCCCGCGAGGCGCACCAACACTTTGTGATTGCCGCTGTCGACCTTCTTATCCAGCGGCGCTTTGCCAACCGCTGCACCGTCGAGGAACACGTCAGCGTCAGGGGTTTGCGAGATAACTTTGAGCGTGCCTTGACCCGATGGGCCTTCGACGTTGAGGTCGATCTTGAGCACTTGCGATTGACCCGAGTTGCTGGTCACTTTTTCGACGCGGGTTTGGTAGCCTTTGGCTTTCACTTCGATGACGTGTTCACCGACGCTGACGTCTTTGATATCAACCGGGGTTTGGCCCATGTCGGTGCCATCAATGAAGGCGTGCGCTTCGGCAACATTGGAAATAACCCGGACCACGCCGCCTTGGCCATTGATGGTGGCTTTGAGTTCAGCGCGGACTTTGACTTGTTGATTGGCAACAACTTGAACCGTTTGTTTCCAAGGCAACGCCGGAGCTTTGCGCACTTCAATGACGTGCAGGCCTTCGACCACGTTGGCGATGACCGCTGGTGTGTTATCTGGATGCTTATTACCGTCGATGAAAACTTCGGCATCGGGCACATCAGCTTCGACCACAATGGTGCCAAAGTTTGGCTTGGCGATCGCTTTAAGTTGCGGCGACAGCGTGGCGGTTTGGTTTTCTTTGACTTCAATCCATTGCGACAAGGTTTCAAAACCGTCTTTACGAATCTCCACCAAGTGCCGGCCTGGCGTGGTGGTCACGATGGTTGGGGCTTGGCCTTGACCTTGGCCATCGATGAATACTTGCGCGCCAAATAGATTTTTGTCGGCATCAGCGCGGACATCGATTTTAGGTGGATCATTCTTTTTGATCAGCGGAATAAACAGCGATGAGCCGCTGCGTGAACGCGCCACTTTGAGCGGTTTGCTCTCTGGATTGTAGCCGTCGAGTTCGACAATGACCGTAATTTCACCGGCCGCCAACGTGCCACTAAATGGAGTAACCCCGACGGCGTTACAGGCTTTACTGCCAAAATAAACCGTTGCGCCCGGTGGGGAGGTCTCGATCTTGACCTTGTACTTGGTGCCTGATTTGGCTTGGGGACAGGCTTGGGCATGTGCAGTACTAACGCTGGTAAATAACGCTAACGCGCCCAGCAACAGCGCCGTGACCCACAGACTAATTCGCGAAGTTCGATTCGAAGTCATACCGTGGGACCCTAGCAAGATATGGCAACCAAATGGGCAGCTTGGGTCGATTTTTGCTGCGGACAAACGTCACAGTTATGAGATCACACTGCGTCAGAGCCGACACAACCGCGTGCGGTTGCTTCAACACAATCGTAGGGCTGGCGTGTGGCGCCGGCCCAAGCTTGCCGAGATCGAACAGCGGTAAAATTCTGATTTGTCGACGACAACGTGAGAAATCCAGGGCAAAAGGCCAGTAGTCTCAGCGGCACGGTTCCTGCAAACACAAGAGTCAAACCATGACAAAGCTTCGCGTACTCGCTACCACCCTTTTACTTGCCGCTGTGCCATTAGGCTGCGGCCAGCGTGCCTCCACCTCGGCCACCTCGGCGCGAGTTTTGGCAATTACGCCTTTGCCGGCACCTGACACGGGTGACGTCACACCGCTTGAAATCAAGTTTGACGAGCCAATGGTTGCCGAGAGCGCTGTTGGCAAAGCGGTGGCCCAAGGCGACATCGTGCTGTCGCCCGCCATGCCGTTTACCGCCGTCTGGCAAACCCGGCAAACCATTCGCATCGAAGCCAAAGGCGAGATAAACTACGGAGTCAACTTCACCGTTGCCGTCGCGGGCGACCTTGAACGTCAGGCCGGGCCGTATAAATCGGAGTTCGCCAATCGGCTCTTGGAATTTTATGGCATCAGTGGCGATGCGGGCATGCTCACCGCAAGCTCAACGTTGCCGGTTGAATTCTCGACGCCGGTCGCAGCGACGGAGGTCGTGAACAATTGTAATCTCCGAAAACTAGACTCGGTTGCCAGCGCTGGTAATCGGCCGTTCATGGCCGGCAACTCGCTCAATGAAAACCAATATTACAAAGACCTCGCGCTCAAAGCGCCGAAACTTTCGTTGCAAGCCGCACCCGCCGCCAAAGCTGAACCGGGTGCGAGCAAGGCCGATTACGATTCGCAAGAACGCCACACCACGCTGGTCAAGCCGGTCAAGCCGCTCGACCTTGATACCCATTACGCCATGGTGTGCGACGGTGTGCACTCAAAAAACGGCCAAGTACTCAAAGAACTTGTGGTGGTCGGACTGCAAACCCACGGCCCGCTTAAAATCGAACAAGTTTCGCCCAAAGACGAAACCGTGCGCGCCGTCGGCAGTCGTATTGAAATCACATTTTCAACGCCGGTACGCGAAGCCGCAATTCGCGCTGCGCTTTCGTCGACGCCCGCCATTCCGAATCTCGGCGACGGCTGGTTATCGAACAACGGCCAAACCTATAACGTTGCGGGCAAATTTAAGGGCTTTACCGACTACCAGGTAACGGTTGCAGGCTTGGTCGATATTTTTGATCAAAAACTTGCGGCCCCTGAAACGTTTTCCTTCAAAGTATCCGACGCCCATCCAGCGCTCAGCATTGCAACGGGCACCTCGGTTATCGAAGCGGGCAATAGCCAGTTTCCGATTTGGGCGCGCAATGTTGGCAGTTACACCGTAAACTGCGCAACCGTTGCGCCAAGCAAGCTTGATGCCGTCACTAACGCAGGCATCGACTACGCACCGCGCTGGGAATCCAAAGATCCAGGCATCAACTGGGCTGCGTTGGGGCTGCAACCCCGCACTGTGACCCAAACGCTCACCAAAGATTCGGTTGAGTACGTCGCGCAAGAGCCAACCATCGCTGAATTGTGCGGCGGCAACGGGCCCGGCATCTATTTGATCGAAGTTGCATCAGCCGACATTCGGCGCGAAACCAAAGACTGGAACGAACCCTATGACCGAGCACGGGCCTTGGTCAATGTGACCAATCTTGGCGTCGTGATCAAAGCCGGTGCCGACACCGGGTTGGTCTGGGTTACCGACATGACCACCGGCGCACCTGTCGCTGGCGCTGCGGTTCAATTGGTTGACCGCGCCGGCAAAACTCGCGTAACCGCCACCTCGAATCAGGATGGTATCGTGCGTTTCTCGACCATAGCCTTCCGCCCGGTGCCGGCCAAGGCTGCGGTTGCCGACGACATCGCAGCCGAAGGAGCCAACGACTTTGATGGGGCGTTCGACCAGACCAGCCACATGACCGCCGTAGTGCAACGTGGCACCGACATCGCCGTGACGCGCTCCGATTGGAATGACGGCTTACAATCGTGGAACTTTGGCGTCGCCTCCGACAGTGCGCCGGCAGCGCTGCGTGGATTTATACAATCCGATCGCGGACTTTATCGCCCGGGTGATCAAGTGCGCTTCAAAGGCCTGCTGCGCGACGTCGCCAACGGGCGCGCCGCCAGCGTCCCACAAGCCACCACGGTTACGGTGGCAGTTAAGGATAGTCGCGACGAAGAAGTGTTTACCGGCACTGCAATGTTAACCCGTTTTGGTGGCTTCACATTTGACTATCAATTACCAATCACGGCCCACACTGGCGATTATTATGTAAGCGCACAACTCGCAGGCCAAACCTTTCGTGAACGTTTTGCCGTTGAAGAATACCGTACCGCGACATTCACCGCCAACATGTCAGCGAACGCCAACAAAACTGAACTCAATGTCGGCGACCCGATCGCTGTGACCGTCAAAGCTAGTTACCTGTTCGGTGCACCAGTCGCCAATGGCGCGGTGAAATGGCACATTTCTCGACGTTCACACTCGATGGCTTTTCCCGGCTTCGAAGGTTTTAACTTCGATGCCACCGCCTATCACTGGTGGGATTATCGCTACCAAGACGATGGCAACGAAATCAAAGATGGCACTGGCGTTACCGATAATAACGGCGTGTTAACCATCCGCGAAATCGACCCCGATGCCACCAGCACCGATATTCGTGGCACCCAAGATTACATCATCACCGCCACCGTTAAAGATCAAAGCAACCAAGGCATGTCGGCTTCGACGGTGGTTACCGCGCATCGCCAAGACTTGTACCCCGGCGCGCGCACTGAAGACTACGTCCAAGCCGCTGGCAAAGCATTTGCGGTTGATACGGTGGCGGTTGGCCCCGACGGTAAACAGCTAGGCTTCGCCGGCACGTTGACGTGGACCAAACAAGCCTACGATTGCGAATGGAAGTCGTACGGCAATCGCGATGCGTATGAATGCAGCAACAAAGTCGGCAGCGTCGGCACGCAGCAAGTCAGCGTTGCCGCAACCGGCACTAGCCGCAGCATGGTAACCATTAAAGAACCTGGCAGCTACGAACTCAAGCTCACCGGCAAAGACCGCGCAGGTCGTGACGTCACCACCACGACTGATGTCTGGGTTACCGGCAAAGGTGACAACTTGTGGGCCAGCGGCGACGGCAACACCATGAAGCTCATCGTCGGGAAATCATCCTACAAAGTTGGTGAAACCGCACGCTTGGTCGCACAAGCAAATCTCAAACAAGCGTCAACGTTGATCGTGGTCGAACGCGCCGGTATCTTAGATGTCCGCGTGGTGCCGGCGAGTGCCGGCCAATTCAATGCAGTGCAACTGCCGATCGTAGCGGGCTGGGGCCCAAATGTATTTGCCAGCGTAACGATGGTGAGCGGCCGTACCGGCGCAGGCGATCGGGGCCGACCACAACTCAAAATGGGCATCGCCACTATCAACGTTGAAAGTAAAGACCGCGAGCTCGACGTCAAAATTGAACTCGACGCTGGCACCCACCGCCCTGGCGATACGGTGACTGGTAAAATCAAAGTTACACACGCTGGTGTGCCGGTCGCAGCGGAACTCGCGGTCGCGGTTGCCGACGAAGGTGTGCTCAAGTTGATCGATTACAAAACCCCGAACCCCATGCTGACGTTTTACGCACCGTGGTTATATGGCGTAAACAACGCCAGCAATCTACCGATGATTATGCGGCCGGTTGACCCAACCACCGAAGACGCGGATGAAGGCGGCGATTTTGCAAGCAGCAACGATGCGCAAAAAGTTCGCACGAAATTTATGGCGACTGCATTTTGGGCGCCTACGTTGCAGACCGACAGCAACGGTGAAGTAACGTTCAGTTTTGTTGCGCCCGACAACTTAACCACATTCCGCGTGATGGCAGTGGCCGCCGATGCCGGCGCAATGTTTGGCTCCGGCGAACTGCCCTTGTTGGTGACCAAACCATTGGTGTTGGCCCCTGCCCTCACGCGCATCTTGCGTGCCGGCGATCAAGCCACCATGGGCGTGTTGGTCAACAATCGCACCACCACTGCGGGCCTTGCGACGGTGACGATGCAAGTGACTGGCGCCGTGGCCACGGTTGCAAGTGCGCAAGTTCAAGTGCCGGCCAATGGCACCGCCCGGGTGAATTTCCCGATCGTTGCTTCCGATGGTGAACAAGCGCAGTTCACATTTGCTGCAACGCTAGGTGCCAACCGCGACGCCTTGACGTTGCCGGTGCCCATTGTACATACGCCACAAATTACCCAACGCACGGTGGCCTCGCTCGATGTCACTGCGGCCACGCCATTCGCGCAAACCTTGCGTGCCGACCCAGCGACGCTGTTGGCGCAAAGCGAAGCGATCGTAACCATCGACCGCTCAGGCTTGGGTGAACTTGAGCCGAGCTTGCGCTACCTCGTGGAATATCCGTACGGTTGCTTGGAGCAAACGCTATCGCACATGGTGCCGCTGGTAGCTGCCCGTGAATTATCGCAATCGGTCGGCGGCACTGCAGCAAGCGGCGACAAAGCCCGCGCCTACATCAATGTCGCCGTGGCTAAGCTGCAACGGCACCAACACGCCGATGGCAATTTCAGCTTGTGGCCGGATTCACAAACCTATCCTCATCTCACAGCGTATGCGGTGTGGGGCCTCGACCTCGCCGCGCGCGGCGGCGTTGACGTGCCCAAAGCTGCACTCACTAACGGTATCAATGCGCTGAGCAAATGGGCCGACGAACAAAAAGTACTCGTTGGCGATGGCGACGCCGCCGCGCTGGCGATGGGCACGTACGTGGCCGCGGTGCGCGGCACGCCGATGCGGCCAGCAATGACTCGCTTGTATGAAATCCGCGCCACATTGCCGCGTTGGGGCCAAGCATTTTTATGGCGCGCCATGGTCAAAGCCAAATCACCAGCAGTCGAAATCGCCGAAATGCGGGCCTTGGTCGTCGCGGGTATCGCCGTGCAAGGTGCGTTGGCCAGCGTCACCGAGACCGCCAAAGCCGATTACGATCACATGCATTCCAACGTCCGCGCTGCCGCCATGGTGCTCGATGCGTTGCTTGAAGTTGCGCCGAAAGACGCCCTGGTACCCAAACTGGTCGCCGGCTTGTTAGCCGCGCGCAACAAAGCTGGGACGTGGGAGTCAACCCAAGACAACGTGTGGTCGTTGCTGGCATTGGCCGGCTACGCCAAACGGCAAAGTGGCGGTACTGGTTCCGCAACGATTTCGGTCGCTGGCAAAATCATCGCGTCACCGACGCTGCAAGGCGCCAAAGTTGTGACGCTGCGCATTCCACTAACGCAGCTGCAAAATGCCGAACTCAAAATCACCACCAGCAACAACGCCCATATCTCGGTGCGCACCCGCGAAATCAAACCTGCGGTGCTCAAAGCCGAAGCCAATGGCATGCGAGTCGAACGCGAGTATCTCGACCGCAATGGCAAAGCCGTCACCGAAGTCCACACCGGCGAATTGCTCACGGTAAAGTTAACTGTCTGGGCCGATGAAGCATCGAGCTGGGTAGCGATTGCCGACCGCATGCCGGCGGGGTTAGAGCCAGTCAATACCAAGCTAACCGCCACCGTCGAAAACACCGCGTCGAACCAAGACCAAGAAGATTGTTACGACTGTGAAAACGATTGGTGGGTGAGCTATGCCGAGTTGCGCGATGACCAAGCGTGGTGGTTCATTGACCGCCTCAGCGCCGGCAGCAACGAACTGACGTACCAAGTCCGCGCCACAACGCCAGGGGTATTTACCGCCCCGGCCGCTACCATCGAACGCATGTATGAACCGACGGTGAACGGCCACAGCGCTGAACAAACCATCAAAGTCACCGATGACTACGGCGTGGGCTCGCAGACCGCAATAACCAAGCCTGCTAAAGCGTTGTAACGACACCCGCGATGAACGATGCCACCGACATAACCGTACCCTCCGCTCCAGCTGCAGCAATGCCGCGCCGACGGTGGTGGCGGGCGCGCTGGGTGCGGCGCGTTGCAATCGGCGTGGCGCTGATGATTGTGATCCCTGTGGTCACCGTGACGATCACCGCGCTCATTGCGGTGTACGGATTTCCGTTGCAGCGCACCACGCTCGCGATGGGCAACCAACCGCTACGAGTTGTTGATCGACATGGTGAGCTGATCGCTGAGTTGCCGGCTGATGGCCCGGCCGGCCCAACCTCGGCCAATTGGACCAAGCTCGGCGATATTCCGCCGATTGCGATTGCTGCGGTGATTCAATCCGAAGATCAAAACTTTTGGTCGCACCACGGCGTTGATCCAACCGGCATCGCGCGTGCGGCGTATCTCAACCTGCGCTCGCGTCGCGCAGCCTACGGTGGCTCGACGCTGACGCAACAACTTGCCCGGCTGTTGCTGTCGCAAGGCCAACGCCGCAGCATCTGGACCAAAAGCAAAGAAGCGCTGATGGCACTCCGCCTAGAGCATCGGTTCGACAAGCGCACGATTTTAGAAAACTGGTTTGGTCGAGCGTATTTCGGCAACGGCGCATATGGGTACGGCGATGCTGCAATGGTGTATTTCGGCCGCCCGGCGACCGCACTCACAACTGGCGAAGCGGTGTTGCTTGCAGTGTTGCCACGCTCGCCATCGGCCTATGACCTGACCAAACACCTCGACCGCGCCCTTGTGCGTCGCAACTATGTGTTGCAGCTATTGGTGCAACGCGGCGTGCTCAACGCCGCCGAAGCCGCCGCTGCACAAGCGCAAGTGGTGAGTATCGCGACAGCTGCCCCGCTGACTCAGGCGCAACACTTTGCGCGGTGGGTCGCGCAGCAACTACCTACCGATATCCGGCGCCGTGGTGGCACCGTACACACCACACTTGATTTGGGCTTACAACGCATTTTAGCCGCTCGCATGGCCGACCATATCGATGAGTTACGCGGCCGCAACCTGCAACAAGCCGCTGCCGTTGTGCTTGAATCTTCGACGGGCAGCGTGTTGGCCATGGTGGGCACCGCTCAACTCGATGGCCCTGGCAGTGACATCAACATGGCGTTGCGACGCCGCCATCCAGGCTCGGCGCTCAAGCCGTTTGTCTACGCTGCCGCCATTGAACGCGGCGAATCACCCGTATCGATTGCATGGGATGTGCGCGACACCGACGTCAACTATTTTGCTCCAACGGGAGGCGCGGAACATGGGCCAACCCGCTACCGCCAAGCGTTAGCGAGTTCGTTCAATTTCGCAGCGATCGATGTCATCGGCGATGTCGGCATTGGCACCGTCATGACGTTGCTGCGCAGCGCTGGAGTCACTACCGACCAAGCCGACGGTAGTGATCAAGATTATGGCCTACGCTTGGCGTTGGGGTCAGCCAAAGTACGCTTGCTCGATTTGGCGTCGGGCTATGGATTTTTAGTCAACGAAGGCGCGGTCATCGCACCGCGTGCAATCACACGCGTGGACGTTGCAGGCAATGCAATCGCGTCGACCTGGGCTCCGCCACGCACCGTGGCGACGCGAGTTGTGTCGCCAGCCACCGCATGGCTCACCATGCATATGTTGGCCGACCCCGAAGCCCGACGCCCTGGCTTTGGCCACGAGTTGCCGTTTGATTTGCCGTTTCGCGTGGCTGCTAAAACCGGCACCGCGCGCGGCTTTGCCGATACCTGGGCGATAGCTGCAACCCGTGAAGTTACCGTCGCTGCGTGGGCTGGCAGCATCGACGGCAGCCCGATGCGTGGCGTAGTTGGCATGGAAGGCGCGGCACCGATTGTGCGTGACGCGTTAGTCGCGATTGCCACCCGCCGCACTCTCACCTTGCCGCCACGGCCCGCCGCTATTGTGGATGTTGAAGTATGCGCGGTGTCTGGCCAAGCCCCCGGCGCCCATTGTCCGATCGTGCATGACGTTGCAGCCCGTGGCAGTGCAGCCGCTGTACCGCACGACGCGCACCATGTTTGTACCTGGCATCAAGCCGTGGCACCGACGCAGACCCAGCTGGTCTATCCACCGCGCGCCACCGGTTGGTTGCGACGCACCGGCAAACTCGCGACGCGGTAGGGGTCGGCGGCGAAGCGGCGGTTCGTTGGCGATTTCCTTAGCGAGTAAGCACAAGGTTTCAGCCGTCGGGTTTCTGTGACCGGTTCAAAAATGACAGCGGTGAGTTTCGGATGGTGTTTTCCCAGGGAACGTAATTGACGGGGCAACCCCAACGTCTTGATGCAATGCTACGATGGCCATCATGATGGCGCCGCAGGTGATGCGATAGCAAGTCCTCACGCCAGCGCCAAAAGCGCGACGGTGACCAGCGAACCAGCAACCCTTCGCTACGCATGAAGCATGATGAATACGTCCTATCGCAATTTCATGTAGCCTATTCCAACGAAACTTTCACGTCAGGCGTTTGTCAACTGTGATTTCGCGGGCGCCAATTTCGATGGCGTTGTGTTCGTCCATTATACTTTTGTTGGATGGGTATTTTCAAAAGGCAACGTTGGCAGCCTTGCGTTGTTTGCCTGCGAGTTCACGAACTGTACCTTTGCGACCTTTGACTTTCGCCGCATTGTGGTTGGCGCCCATGGCGGTTTTTTTCATGACTGCAACTTCACAGCATGCGATTTCCGCGGCCGTTTATTTGGCTATCCACACTTCGCACGATGCACTTTTAATCGCTGTAAACTCAAAGGCGTCAGCTTCAATGACGCTTCGTTCAGTCGGACGAAATTTATTGGCAAACTGGCCGACTGTACTTTTAGCGGCCTGTACCATGAAGCATCAACGGGCCACCAACCGATTGACCGAGTCGACTTTTCCGAGGCCATTCTAGGTGAATTTGTCACATTTGAAAATTGCGACCTCGCCAACAGCATTCCGCCAACGGGATTTGAATTCAGTGAACTGCTTGACAGCATCTACGCCGACGACCCAACGACGCTGAGCACGGGTAGCCGAGACCGAATCGTGCTCCGCCGGTTCACGTCAGACAAATAAATTAGTGAGCGCAAGCGATCCTCGCAGGGTCCGCCGGCACACTTTTGGCGCCATGCGTAGCCGTACTGATGTTCAAGCTGAAGCAGTTGATGCCGTGCTCCACAATCAACCGGCAAGTCGCGTGCATTCAACCCACCGCAAGTCCTCGAGCGGGTTGCGAGCATCAGACTTTTACTGTTCCCGGTTACTTATCCGGATTCCGAGGCAGCGCACTGCCTGGCATCGGCGGATTGGCGTCGTCAACCATGCGGATGTAGAGCTTGGCACTCCGGTTGTCCGGGTCGGCTTTGAGCACTTCATGCCATTCGGCCAAAGCATCAAAGCGTCGGCCCAACGAGTAGTAGGTAACACCTAGGTTGATGCGCGCCGGATGAAAATCCGGTTTGCTGCGCTTGGCTTGTTCAAACTCAGCGATCGCAGCATTGTACATGCCCATGTCGCGATACACATTCGCGAGTTGCACTCGCAAGTCCGCGAACTCGGGACACAGGTCCAAGGCCTTGGAATATTCGCGCGCTGCATCACCCGATAAGCCAAGCGCTGCGTACGAAGCACCCAGCTCAGCGTGCATATTGGCCAGCTTGCCGCGAGCGAAAGTATCGAGAGAGTTAGGTTGACCAACCGAGGCTGCTACCGCTTTGGAATACACCTCTTTGGCTTGGTCGTACTTGCCGCGATCGTTGTAGGTCACCGACAAATTAAGCGCCGCTTCGGTGTAACGCGGGTTGATTGCCAGCGCACGCTCGAACGATGCTTCAGCGTCGGCGAAGCGGCCTTGGCTGTGATAGATGACGCCCAACATATTTAGCGCATCAGGGAACTCATGGCCCAGCTCATTGGCTTCGGCCAAGGCTTCGAGCGCCCGGTCGTATTCACCAGCCGAATAATGCTCGCGGCCCACGGCCAACAACTGTGCGATCCGATCTTTCATAACCAACCTTTTATTTTCCAGGTGCGGCAAGCGGCGCGGTGCCGTTGCTGCCAGGGCCTGGCACGACCAACGCAGCTGCCGGGCTCATCGCACCAGGTGCTCCGGGCGCAGGCGTGACGGGCAATGTATCTAGCGCCGTTTTAGCATCCGATGCCCGAGGATGAGTTGGGAATTTTTGCACCAACTCGGTCCAGGTGATGCGTGCACGATCTGGCATTTTTACAGCGATGTAAGCGCGGCCCAACAACCAGCGCGCTTCTTCGTCGTAGCCAAGCCCAGCATGTTGCTCAATGAGCCGCCGCAAGCGCAAGACCGTGCCCATGGGATGATCACGGTCCCAGTAGTAGCGCGCCACGTACCACTCGTGATCGGCCAAGCGTTTAGATACTTGCGCGATGATCTTTTTGGCGCGCGGCACAAATGGTGATTGCGGATATTGCTTCAAGAACCGGGCTAGTTCTTCGTGGGCGTCCTCCACCGAGCCCTGATCTTTTT
>JAYWHS010000527.1:0-3572 GCA_043777635.1 Kofleriaceae bacterium
AACGAAAGTGCTGGTTCGAGAGTATTTAACGACGCTGCCAGATGAGAAGCTTATCGCCCAAGAGCTAGATAAAACGCGCAGAATGTTAGAACAACTGGCTTCTGGCACAAAAGCGAGATTGGTCTAGCGATGAGTACGATGAGCAGCACGAGCACGATGACGTCAGACGGTAAGCGGGCGCTTGCTAAAACGATTCGCACGCTGCGGGCGCGGCTGATTGGGGATTTGGGCGAAGCGACGGAGCGGGCGTACCGGTTGTCGGTGGTGGATGCCAAAAAAGCGCAGCTTGATGAAGCAGCGCGGGTCAAGCGCGGCCGGCTGGAAGGCTGGATCGACGAGCAAGTGCGCGCGTTGCCGCAGACGGGCACCAAGGCGAATGCTACTGCCAACCCAGCGGAGCGCAGCCGAAATGGAGCGAACCAGCGAACGCTGGAGAGCGCGGCCAGACTGCGCGACGATGTGGTGAAAGATGCAGCGGCCACGCTGCTGTTGCGGATTGTGTATCTGCGCTTGCTTGAAGCGAGCGGTTTGTCGGCGGTGAAGGTGGTGACCGGTGGTTGGGATAGCCGAGGCTATAAAGATTTTCGCGAAGCAGCACCGGAGCTGATTCGTGCCGACGAAACGGAAGGCTACGCGGCGTTGCTTGCGTTGATGTTCGACGAACTAGCGCTGGATCTGCCTGGGTTGTATGGCCCGGTGCGCATGACGTCGCTGGTGCCGGTGCCAGCGGCCACGCTGCGGGCGGTAGTTGATGCGCTCGACGACGAAACGCTGGCATCGGTGTGGACCGACGACACCACGCTGGGCTGGATTTACCAGTACTGGAACGACCCAGAGCGCGAAGCGCTTGATGCCAAGCTTGCCGCCAGCAAGAAGCTGGAAAATCACGAGATCGCGTCGAAGACGCAAATGTTTACCGAGCGCTACATGGTGGAGTGGCTGCTGCACAATACGCTCGGCCAAATGTGGCTGGCGATGTGCCAACGGCATGGCTGGGTGGCACGCGTGCGGCAGCCGCTCGGTCAGCCAGGCGGCGTGAGTGATGGCATGGGTGATGGCGCGGGTACTAGCGCGGGTGATGGTGCCCAACATGGAGCGAACGAGCGAACGCTCGGAGCGAGGCCCAACCCGTGTCTGCTCGACCAACTCGATGCTCGTCGTGCCGAGTGGCGCAAGCTGCGCGAGCTTGGGCCCAAACATGAAGCGAACGAGCGAACGCTCGGAGCGGGGCCCGATCATGGCGGCGTCGCGCTCGATGCACTGATGCCGATTAAACCCGGCCTTGAAAATCGCTGGAAATACTGGGTACCGCAGCCGATGCCCGACGATGCGGTGACGTCGGCGCCGGCCAGTGTGCGCGAGCTCAAGCTGCTTGATCCAGCGTGTGGCTCGGGCCACTTTTTGGTGATCGCGTTTGAGTTGCTGTTCCACTTGTACCAAGAGGAGGCGGCGCTGCGTGGCCAGGCCGGACAACCGGGCTGGACCGACCGCGACATCGTCGAATCGATCCTTGAGTACAATCTGCATGGCATCGATATCGACCCCAAAGCGGTGCAAATCGCTGCGGCGGCGCTGATGCTCAAAGCCCGGCAATTGTGTGCAACCGCGCAACCGCGGGTGATGAATCTAGTTGCGCCAGCGCTCAGCTTGGCGTCGCTTGCCGACGGTGACCCTGCCCTGCGCGAGCTGCACGCTGCAGTGCAAACCGAGACCGGCATTCCGCCTGAACTCACAGCGCGCATCGTAAGCGGCCTGGCCGGTGCCGATCACTTGGGCACATTGTTGCGAGTTGACCGCGCAATCGACGAAGCAATTGAAAGTTACGGCGAACAACTATCAAAAGCGGTGCCGACCAAGGTTGATCAAGGCGAGTTGTTTACTGGCTTTGCACCTCGGCGACGCAAAGAGATCGACGCTGAGCTTGCCAAAGCCGCCGTGCTCGATCGGCTAGAAGGCTTTTTGGCGCAACATTCCGGCGGCGCTGACCTTGGGTTGCGTTTGCGCGGTGAACAGTTGGCCGCCGGTGTGCGGTTTGTAAGGCTGGTGCGTGAAGGCCAGTACGATATCGTGGTCGGAAATCCGCCTTATCAAGGCACCAGCAAGATGGCCGACAAGGCCTATGTTGAAAAGCAGTATCCACGCGGCAAAGCCGATCTTTATGCGGCGTTTCTTGAGCGTGGCTTGCAGTTAGTTAAACCCGGCGGCGTGTCGGCGCTGCTGACGATGCGTAATTGGATGTTCATCAAGCAGTTCAGCGCACTGCGCGAATGGCTGTTGGCGACGTACGACTTGCGCATGTTGGGTGATGTTGATCGCGGCGCGTTTGAGGATGTGCCCGACGAAGTGGTTGCCGCAGTGATGAGTGTGTTTCGCAGCGCACCGCCCAGCGAAACGACTAGCGTGGCGATGCAACCGACGCCGCTCGACGACAAAACCCGCGATGGCGATCGGACCAAGCGCAAGCGTGCTGCGCTGCTGTGCCAGGTGGGGCGGTTTGAGTTCGTGCAAAACTCGCTCGTGGCGATCGAGACTTCGCCACTTGTCTACTGGTGGCTGCCCGAATTTCTCAACCGCTACGCTCGTGCACCGAAAATTGGCGATGCTTCACCAGCGCGCGCCGGTGCTGTGACCGGAAACCACACACGGTTTCTCCGACTTATATGGGAGCTTGATTCTCGAGCTTGTCTCAGCCTTCGACCATGGGAGCCTCTTCGATTCGCTGACCGTGGCTGGGTTCGCTATGTCAAAGGCGCGCGTGGCATGGTGTGGATCGACCCGTGCAATGAAATCTGTAACTGGCGAAACAACGGACTCGAAACAAAAAATCTCGCCGAACATCTCTATCGGGCATACAGTCGACAGATCCGTAACGAGCAGCTGTTTTTTCATCATGGAATAGCGGTTTCGGGCATTGGTTCAGTGTTTTCGGCTCGCACCTACCGATGGCGAGCAGTTTTCGACAATATGGCCGCTTCCGTGTTCCCTGAGGACACAAGCACAGTGCTTTGTTCTATGAACAGCACGGCAGCTCGAAACATTATCCAGTCGCTGAATCCTGGCATCCACTTTGAGATAAGTGACGTTAACCGGCTGCCATTATTTGCAATCAAGGATTCAGATAGTATTTTTAAAACGCTTGACCTTTTTTTTGGTCATCATGAATTTGCTCGCGAAGGTTCTGTAGAGTTCAAATTACCCGGACCGTCACAATGGCGAGGGACTCAAGCTTGGGCGCAGCTCGCAGTCGATCGCCCCGACGGTGCACCGCTTCCTCCATACGAGCCAATCTACGACGCTGAACCACCCACCGATCACGTCTCCTTCGCTATCGGTGTTGCGCTCGGCCGCTTCGGCGCTGCCGGCGAAGGCATCCTCCCTGACGCTCCAGCCACCGCGTTGCCAAACGGCATTCTGTTCCTATCTGACGCCTCCGACGACGATTCGCTCACGCACCCAGCTGCTGCACCGATCCTCACTGCATGGGCCACCCACGGCGTCGCCATCGACGACAAACGTACGCTGAAAAATTATCTGCAGGACAAGTTCTTCCCTGACGTACACCGCAAGATGTA
>JAYWHS010000528.1:0-3571 GCA_043777635.1 Kofleriaceae bacterium
AGCAGGCGCAACACATCTTTTTTGATGGCGGTGAGCTTGTCGACTTCGAGCTTCGCTTCGAAGCCTTCTGAGCCGTGGGCCGGCCCACCGCCAAGATAAGCGTCGAGGCGCGATAGCAATCGGCGAATAGCGCCGAGTGGGCCTTGATACCGCAGCAATTGTTTTGCTGGCGCAGCGTGATAGTGCAACTGCCTGGTCCCTGCGTTGGGGCCGACCTCAAATACAAGTTCCCCGTCGCGGTACCGAACCTGCGCATCTTTGCCCACGAGCGCATCATTCTCGACAATTCGCAGGTTGCGCAATTCAGCCGGGAGCACTGCCCGCAGTTCTCCCGCTCGATCGGCGGAAACCTCGCGCGTGCTGGCTGCTTGACGCGCTGCTGCCGGAGTGCGCGCATGCACGCCTGCCTCTTTGGCGCCCGGTGCTGGCCCCGCCGGAGCATCTGCCCCCAGCGCGCGCGGTTGTGCGCCGGTTTCGCCTGCGGTGCTGCGTGGTTCGTCGGTGATGGGGCTCGACGGGGTGCGCTCCTTTGCGTGCCCAGGAGCGGCCTCGCTACTAGCGTGCACATCAAACTTCCTCTTGAGCGCCATCTCTTGCTCACTCAACGCGACGTTTTTGGCCAGCAGTCGCGCGCCCGCAGCAGGGTTAGGTGACAAGTTCAGCGCGAGCGCATCGGCTTGCGCAAAGAAGGCTTCGCGTGCGGCTTTGAGTTGTAACCATTCGGCTTCTTCGCGATACACGGCTTCGATGCGCGCTTCATGTTGAGTCCAGCGCTGCCGCATCCGGTGAAAATGTTTACCGAGTGCAATGCCAGCGCCTTGTTGCAACAATTCGTCGGAGAAACCACCAGCGGTCGCATTCTGCATACCCATAGCCGCCGTGGTCAGGCGCGTGAGTTCGCCTTGCATCATGCCGGCCAACGCTTCGACGGTGACGCCGGTAACAAACAGCTTAGCGCGGCCTAAACGCGACATGGCGGCAGCTTCGATTTCGGTAGCTTGCAGCGCGGCCATCGGACCAGCAAATAATCGGTTGAAACCGCTCATGATCAGGTTATCGATCGCGCTGCGCTTAACGTCGCCGCCTTGCCGCACGGCTTCCACGCCGGTGTTAATGGCCGTGTCGACGCCAAGATTGGTGACGACACCAGCGCCGCGCGCCACCGTGTTGGCAATCATGGCGGTCGCTTCCGGCGAGAGGCCGGCAATTTCACCGGCGTAGGCCATCACCCGTTGCGCTCGCGCCAGCATCGCGATTTCGGCTGCGCCCGCAACTTCGGCCGCAATGCCGGCGGTGACCACGGTCAGCAACAAGATCGCCGCCAGCTTGGCGCAGTCTTCAGCGAGTTCTTTATACTGATGATCGACCAGGTTGGCACCGCGCCGCAGCAAGGCGGCCAAGGTTTCATCGCCGCCGATTTGCGCAAACGCCTGCTCAGCGGCGGTGACACCGGCATCACGCGCCAGCCATTTTTCTGAACCAATGAGTGTCGCGCCGGCTTTGCCATTGAGGCGGGTATGCTCTAGCCACACGGCCTCCACGCGATGCAGGCGAACTTGCGCGGCTTCGAGGGCAATTGGTAAGAAGTAGAATTCGTGGGTCGACAGAATGCTGCGTTTCGCTGCGACGGTTCGCAGCAATTTCGCCAGCGCGGACTCCGCAGCCGCCATGCGTCGACGCAGCGCCGGTTCGCGCGCTGCAATTTGCGCCTCGTTACTTTCATGACTATCCGCATCGCCCTGCAACGTATGCGTCCGCGCAGCGTCGAGTTTTGCTTGCGCTTCATTCGTTGCGCCAGCTTGCGCGCGCACTGCGCCGTCTGCGACGGCGTTTTGCAAATCCAGCTCACTACGGTCGATTTGATCGAGCTGCGCCTGGGCTTGCGCGGCCGTCAACTCAGCCAGAATTTCCTGGCTACTCGACGGCACATGCGATGCGCCGGCGGCCCGCGCATAAATTTTAACGAGCGCTCGCAACGCTTGCGCATTGGCCGGCGACTGCCGCGTCAGCCGCGCGGCAATATCGAGGCGCAGCGCTTGCTGCGCAGCCGGCACCACGCGCTGAGCGATATCGATGAGCAATAGATGCTGCGCATTGAGCACCGGCAACCATTGCGTCCAAACATGAATATCACCCGCAGTTAACGCCACCACATTACGCGCGCGAAAGGCTTCCGCGGGGGCAATCAGCGAGGCCAATGCTAACGGGGCGAGCACGGTATGAATCGCGTGCAACTGCACGCCGATATCGCGCTGCACATTGAGCACACCTTGCAGCGTAATGACTTGCGCGTCGCGCGTGCGGTTACCACGTTGCTTGTCGCCGAGCTGCGAGCTTTGCGCCGTTTGCGGTGTACCTAGCCCGGCAGCTTGCGCAAGCGCGGCATCGTCGCCCTCGGGGCTGGCGGCTAACGCTGCGCCGGGTTGCGCAGCAAAAGCGTCGTTGCGGACCGGCCCGACGACCTCACCTGGGAAATGTGCAGCAATCGCGCGCCGCGCCAGTGTTGGTGCAACTTGAAAACGATCACCGTGCACACTGATTTGATACGCTTGTTCACTTGCACTGCGCTTGCCACCGGCGATCGCAACGGCAACTTCTTCGCACGATGCATCAGCCGGCGCGGTGCGCAGATAATTCCAGAGCGTTGCGTCGGTGCGGCCGAGCCAGTGTACCGTGATAGATCGCAATGATGCGACGCTAGCGACACTGGCCTTGGCGGTCGCAGTGCCACTGACCGCTTTGACCCGATGCGCATCAAGCACACCTGGCAACGTCATCGCTGTGACCACGCTGCTATCGACCGGATGTGACGTCACCACACCGCCGCTGCGCGGCGCGACACCGTCGGCAATCAGGCTCTCCACCCGTACCCCGATGCGCTGCACCGAAGCAAAAATCACCCGTTGCAGCAGCAGCGCCACGGCACCGCAAAACGCTGGTGCCGCCGCCTTCGCCGCTTGCTTCAACGGTGCCACATACTGCGCATATGCCGTCGTAAGACTATACGGCGCGACCAACGCTGCAATATCCTCGGCCTGCACCTGCGCCACAATCAAGTTACTGAGGGCTTGACTAAACGTCCCTTGATGCTGCCAGTCGATACGCGCGCTCGGCTGCGGCCAACCGTGGCGCTTGTCGTTCATCATCGCAGCGACAGCGCGCGCAATTTCAGCACGATGAATCTCGGTGTACTGCGCCACCCCGGCTTGCAATTTGTCATCAGCGCGCTGGTCATCGGCGGCATCACGCACCGGATCCACCTGCAGCGCCCGGGCCGGCTTGGCCTTCGGCGCGGGCGCTTGTGCAACCGCCAACATCGACGGGGGCGGCATCATCATCGGTAGCTGATCGAACCGTGACGCGGGCGCAACGGCCAGCATCGACGGTGCCGGCGCAGGTTGATGCATCAGCGACTGTGCCGGTGCGGCGCTTGGTGCAGCGTCCGCCCCGCTGCTCGTCGGAGCGTGCGCGGTGCCCACAGCGCCGGTGCCAGCAGCCGTGGCGGTGCTGGCAGGTGTGCTCGCTCTGCCTTGCATGCGCCCAGACTCCAGCCGACGCAGGAAGTGCGCCG
>JAYWHS010000529.1:0-3570 GCA_043777635.1 Kofleriaceae bacterium
ATTACCGTCCCGCCCACGCCGCTCGAGATCTAGCTGCACCAGTTGGCGAGCCTAGCACGTCAAGCTGCGTCGCGACGCACGGCTTGATGAAGCGGGTACAAAGAAATTGGGGTCATGCCCGGTACCGCGCACGGCCCGTGCCAACGAAATTTCAACCGTGATAACCGTGCCCGAGTTGGCGCTGGCCGTTCGCGATCGGGCAGCAACCCCAATTTCTGCCGTTCGCAAATCGTGCGTGTATCTCAAAAGCTCGACGATCGTCGATGAGCAGTCCGCCAGTCCGCCAGTCCGCCAGTCCGCCAGTCCGCCAGTCAGTTAAGAAAAATCCAATCGTCGACGCTTACTCCGGTCTCGGATGACGTCACTCGGACGACGGCGACGGAGTTTTACCGACGACGTTCCAAGTCAATGGTCATCGCGGTAGCGCGTCTTTCAAGCGCGACAGTCCGAGTTTCGTTGTCAAAGCTTTGAATGTACGACGCAGGGGTCGAACATCGGGTTTGGCGGGGGATTGTACGCAGTGTCTGCTATGAGTCGTGTTCGACGAAATGTGGTGGCGCGATCCACCGCAACGGAGCAGGCGTCGTGCTTGGCCAAATGCCGTACGTCCGGTGGAAACTGACGCCAACGTGACGGAGCAGAAACCTCGACGGTTTATAGTGGGCATATCGATGCCATCGAGTGTGACGCGTTGGAATCAAACGTTGAAAGACTCATGAAGGAGTTGTAGTTCCCCATGCTGGAGTTTCCATACTTTCACGACCTAACGCTCAAAGAGGTAATCATTGATTGGCGGTTGAAAACGATTCGCATGCTGACAACAAAATCGGCGAGCGAGCCAGTCGAAATCGGTGCTTCAAGATTTTCGCAATTTCAATGTTCATATCTGGAATCGTGGGGCCCGAGTCGAAGCATTTATCGCTGCACGCTTGAGTCGAAGCAAATGGTTTTAGAAATGCAATCAGGCGACACCATTGAAATTACTGCCGAAGATTTTACGTTTCCGAATAACGCGGTGGCTTTTCCTTCAACCGAGTGAGCTCGTTGCGCGACGCAACGCTGCGACAACCGCGGTTGTTGCAAACAGCGGCATGGCGCAGGTGCGTGTTAACGTGGGTCATGGCAAAGGCGTTTTTTGCAGCCGGATGCGTAGTGGTGGGGCGAGCAAGCCCACTGTCTACCGACCGCGCGAGTCACGTGCGGCGGATTCAGTAGCAAAGGCATGCCCTTGCAAGAAGTGGCGAGCATCCCCGCTGTCTACCGACCGCGCGATTGACGCTTGGTGGGTTGAATTGCCAGGGCTTGCCCTGGCAAAAAGTGGCGGGCTAGCGGGCAAGCCCCTTTTCAATCAACTAATATCGAGGAACAGTTTTGTCGACCAACATCGACCACGCGTCGATGCCGCCGGCCAGGTTGTAGACGGTCTTGAAGCCCAACTTGAGAAAGTGTTCCGCCGCGTTTTGGCTGCGACCACCGTGGTGACAGTGAAATGCCAAGGGCGTCGATTTGTCGAGCGCCTCGATGCTGGCCATGACGGTATCGTCGACGAGTACGGCGCTGGCCAATTTGGCTGCGCCGTGTTCTTTGGCGGTCCGAACATCGTACAAATGTTTAAGCGCGCCACTGTCGAGCATGGCTTTGAGCTCTTGTGGGCCAAGTTGCTGGACCGTCGCAGGACGATTAGGATTGTCGATTTTGAAACCAGCGCCTTCGTTGCTTTCGATGAAATCAACCACAACGCCAGCGGCTTTGGTCGCTGAGGTCGGATCGATTTGCAAGGTGAGTCCCGCTACTTGCAGCGTCAGGTGCGATGCTTCTTTGGCACCGATATCGAGCTGATGGTCCCAGCCCGGGGTGATGGTCAAGTGAATGCAATCGCCCGGGGTGCCGTCTTTGAGTGCTTCGAGTAATTCTTTGGCTGCGCGAGGGGTGACCGTTACCGACGGTGGTGGGGCTGGTTTAGCGATATCGCCAAGCAATTTGGCCAATTCGCCCGATTCATGCATTTGTCGGACAATATCAGCGCCGCCGACGAATTCACCTTTGATGTAGAGCTGCGGAAAGGTTGGCCATTCCGAATACTCTTTCATGCCGTTCCGCACTGCTTCGTCCGCCAAGATGTTGACGGTTGCGTATTTGGGGACCAAGGTGTTCAGGATGCCGACCACCGCTGACGAAAATCCGCACTGCGGGAAGGAGCGATTGCCCTTCATGAATAGAACAACATTGTCGGAAGCGACTAACGTATCGAGTTTTTGTTTGGTTTCTGGTGCTAGAGGCATGGGGTTTCCCTTATGAGTGGCGCCAAAAAAGGCTCGGGAGTTTCTAGCATGGATTTGACCGCTACAAGCCTGTCGACTCGAACAGTCGCAAGCGTTGCTGACCTTGACCGCGCGGCCTGGGATGGGTTGGACCACGGGGCCTCGCCATTCTTGAAAACTGGTTTTTTACAGGCATTGGAGGTCTCGGGATCGGTGTCAGTGCGGCCGTCCAATCAATCCCTTGCAGCAGTCGCACGCAGTGGCTCGCCGTCGGGCTGGACGCCGATCTATGTTCTTGCCGAACAGGCTGGGGTTGTCGTCGGTGCAGTCGCGGCGTACCTCAAAGATCATAGTTACGGCGAGTACATCTTTGACTGGGCATGGGCCAATGCCTCCGAGCGTGCAGGGCTACGCTACTACCCCAAGATTGTGGTGGCTGCACCGGCGACGCCTGCCTCGGGCCAGCGGATTTTATTGGCACCGCAACTCACGGCCGAGCAAAAAAGTAGCGTTGCGCTAGCCTTAATTACCGCGGTACGTGAGCTCGCTACAGCAATCGGCGCGTCGTCGGTACATTGGTTGTTTTGTACACAGGATGAGCAAGCGTTGTTGGCCCAAGCGGAGCATTGGCCGCGCGCTTCGTTTCAGTTTCATTGGCGCAATGACAACTATCAAAGCTACGAAGATTTCGCGGCGCGACTCAAAAGCCGCAAGCGTAAATCGCTGCGCAAAGAGCGTGAGCGCGCACAAGCGACGGCGAAGGGTTTTGCGTGGGTGCGCGGCGGCGACCTGACCACTTCAGATCTCGATGCCTTAGATCGTTTCTATCGCAGCACCACCGACAACCACGGTGGGCGTGATTATTTGCGAGCCGGTTTTTTTCAAGCGTGTGCAGCCGGGCTGCCCAACGAAATGTGGATGCTGCAAGTGCAAGGCACCCAGGGTCTCATGGCTGGGGCGCTTTTTTTTGAAGGTGCCGGAGCGTTGTACGGCCGCTATTGGGGTGCCGACGAAGCGCCAGATTTTTTGCATTTTGAGACCGCGTATTATCAAGGGATTGATCGTGCCATCGCCCGTGGCTTGCCGCTTTTTGAAGCCGGCGCGCAGGGTGAGCACAAGTTGCTACGTGGTTTTTTGCCGTCGCCAACCTACTCGGCGCATTGGCTTGCACACCCCGCACTCAACGAAGCAATCGCGGCTCACTGCGCGCGCGAAGCGGTAGGTGTCACCACCCAAATGGCCGAGCTGGCGCAATATGCGCCCTATCGAGTGGGCGATGATGAATGCTAGCTGTGTGCATCGTCGCCAT
>JAYWHS010000530.1:0-12604 GCA_043777635.1 Kofleriaceae bacterium
ATGCCGGCGACTTGTCGTCGGCAGAAGGGACGGGAACGTCCCTTGTTTGATCGAGGCTAACCAGCAGCTTTGACACTTTGGCAAAGCGATGCTGGTTAGAGCGGTCCAGGAGCCGCCTGGATTACGGGTAAACAAATCAACCCTGACTTCGCGATGCGACAAAATCAATACAGTTTGCAACGACGGTGTTCAAGTTTCGCACCGCGATCATACGCTTCTGTAGATGGGCTGGTGACTTCAACGAGCAATACTGGATTCGTCGCTGCGATTGCATCGTCACTGGCGGGCACAACTTTGCCACAAACGACGGAACCATCAGGGTATGTGGTTACATCGCTCGCTTGGATGCGGACGCGCAGATCGGATGTGTAGGTTCGACATCCACTCGGCAATTGGTTGCCGATAAGACGCAAGATCGCTGCTGCAAGTGCCGCGTGCTCGGGGGTGCCACCAGCAATCGCATAGATTTCACCGTCGAAAAACTCATGCTGAACCGGGCTATGCTGCTCCAACGTGACGTAGTCGGAGTACAAATACTGGTGGTGACGCATCGGTGAGCTCTTGCCATCACTGTAGCTCCTCCTCGCCATCACCGTGGACTTTTTTGAAGATTGTTGAGTTTGTTACGTCGGTGTTCACATCAACAGGGTCAGTCCTCGCCAGGTTTCAGGTCACTGCCTACTGCGAAAGACGGTCTGCATTGTGAGCAGATTGCTTGCGTACGTTGCACAGTAGGCATCGGTTTCGTGCGGTCGAAAAATCACAACCTGCCCGGCAAGTATCCACGCCGACTTCGCAGGTACTTCGTTGCCGAAATCCAATTTGTCGTAGTCGACGCCGGGTTTGCCCTCATACCAAGCGTCGACTGCAAACTCGCGGCGCCCTCGCAGTGTTGGTTTGATGCAACACGCTGATACCCCACTTGGTGCGCACAGGTAATCCGTGTTGTCGGTTTCAGACTCGTCCAACACCTTGGTCTGTGGCGGCACAACGTCGCATGTGCATGCACGATCAATCGCGACGCCTTGTTGCGGCTGCACCATCAATGCCGCCGGGCGACCGCCAACCAACGGCATCGCAGGTGCGCTGCAAGCTGCGGTGAGTAGTGCGGCCCCACAAACCCAATTATGCATAGACCCCAAAGTTATCTTTAATTTCGCCCAATCAAAATCGCAACACGGCAAAACTCGGCAAACATGCCAACACAGTAGTGCAGCCGGTGGACCACGCCGATCCTACGGACACGCGGTTACGTTCACGGCGATATCATCGAGGAAAAAGTTTGTATTGAACGAACTGTCGGTCTGCGAGCGGAAATGCAAGCGAACGGTTTGACCAGCGAATGGCATCGGGGCGGCAAAGGCGAAGGGAATAAATGCAACGGTTGGATTTTCGTTGGCGTTGGAAAACGTCGTCAGGGTGGCCAAGATGGCACCGGCGGTGCTCTGCACGGTAATGATCAAGGTGTCGAACGGGGTCGCGCCTGATTCTTCAGAACGGATCAACCGTTTGCCGACAATTTCAAAACTAGTAGCCGTGGCCGGCACTACAATATCTTGCGACAACACGTCAATGGCATTGAACGCACCACCGAGCCACGCAACGTTGGCGATGCTTGGCGGCGTAATGCCGCTTGGCGGCGCCACGATAATTGGCTCGGCAGCACTGGCTGGGGTTTGGGTCCAGCCCATGCCTACAGGCGCAAGATCGAAATTGGGATTGACTAAGATTTGCCGCAGCGCTGGCACACATGCATCGGGTGGTGCATCGGGAATAACTGGCGCGTCGACCGAGGGCCGAGCATCAACCCGGGCATCGACGGTGGTTACCCGGGCATCGGCCCCACTGGAAGGAACCTCGGCGGTGGCACAACTGGTGATTGCCAAGCCAAGCGCAAGCCCAGCAACGTTACGCATCAACATCCGGGTAGTTTCGCACTTGAACGACGCATCCGGCAATAACAACCCGCAACCGGATTTGACCAAGTTGTAGCAAGCGTGCCTAATGCCACTATGCGCGCTTCGATCAGGCACCGTTGCTTACTTCTCGCTGGGCTGAGTGTAGGTGTAAGTGCCGCAGCCGGCTGCAAAAACCAATTGGTGACCGTGGTCGACGGTGTGTTACTGGCCGATTGCACCAGCAAAATTGATCCGCCGAGCCGTCGCGGTGTTGCGGTAAGCAAAATGTTGGTGGCAACGCCCGAAGCCGACGCAGCGATCGGTCAAAGCAGCGCCACCACGGTGCAACTAGCAATCGAACGCGGTGTGCCTTGGCCGCGCGCCAAAGCGGTGATCGATCGACTCAAGGCCAGCGGCAAAACACCAGTGCTGTTGTGCGGCAACATTTCCGACGAGCGGGTGTTCACTATCGATGATGTGCCGTCAGGCGGCCTGATGATTCAGATGGTGGTTGAACCCAAAGGAAAGTTTTGCGTGCAGACGCCTGAGTTACCGCAGGCCTACTGCGTGCAAGGATCACTAGGCCATATTCCGCGCGCCGACGTGCGGCAAACCATGCGCGAAACTGTCAAAAAATGGGAACGCACCGATGTCGCAGTGACCATCGATCCAGGCACCGAATGGGCCGATGTGTTGCGTGCCATCGACGGTGCGCGGACGTGCTGCGGCTCGACCGAAGTGCGAGTCGCGCTCAAAATCGCAGGAGCCAAGCCGTATGAATTTGAACTACCCGGCGATGCACCTCGTGATTCAACCGGCAGTGCAACTGGCGGCGGCGCCGGATCTGCCCCCGCACCGCCTTGAATTCTGATCAAAATCAGTGGGCCATGGCCGTAGCCAGCTGCGCTTGATTTTGGCAGTTTGTCGCCCATGGCATCCGCCGATGACAATACGGACGTAGCACCTGACGTGCCCGAGCCTATGGTCATGGCCGAAGGCACCTCCGAGCATGTGATGCTCAACCTGGCCGAGACCCGCGAGATGGTCGCCGAAATTCGCGCGGTCGCCGAAAGCCGTGGCGACGACGACCAAGCCGAAGCTATTGCCGATATTCCGGTTGCTACCGACGCCACGATGCCGGCCGATCTTGCCGCGAGCAATGCGGCCGAAGAGCTAGATGTTGACGATTTGCGCGATGCCTGGCCGTTGCTCGATCTCGAAGAACGCTCGGACGGCCTACGCATTTTAGCGCGTGAAGATGCCGAAGATTTTTTCATTGCGATGGCAGCGCCAGATCAAGCCGCGTTGTTGCTGCACTGGCGGCCCGGTCACCGTCGGCAATGGATGCGGTTGTTAGAGCCCGACGACGTCGCCGACGTTATCCAAGAAGCCGGCGACAATCATCGCACTGCGCTGATGGCTTTGCTCGACGAGCCGACCCGCAAAGAAGTGCATGCCCTGTTGGCCTACGCCGAAGACGAAGCCGGCGGCTTGATGTCGACGCGCTACGCTCGGTTGCGCCCACAAATGACCGCCGACGAGGCGATTAGTTACTTGCGCCGGCAGGCCCGCGACAAAGTTGAAACCATTTATTACACCTACGTACTCGACCCCGAGCAACGCTTATTGGGCGTGGTGTCGTTTCGTGACTTGTTTGCCGCAGCGCCGGCCAAACTAGTCGGTGACATCATGGAAACCGATGTGGTGCGGGTCAGCGAAGGTACCGATCAAGAAGCGTTGTCGCGCATCTTTGCCGAACAAGATCTCACCGTGGTACCCGTGGTCGACGACGCCGGTCGTATGAAGGGCATCGTTACCGTCGACGATATCGTCGACGTGGTGCAAGAAGAGGCTACCGAAGATATTCAAAAGTTCGGCGGGATGGCGGCGTTGGATACGCCGTACTTGCAGTCGAGCGTGCGCCAAATGGTACAAAAACGTGGGGTCTGGCTCGCGGTGCTCGTGGTTGCCGAAATGTTCACCACCACCGCGATGGGGTATTTTGAAAATCAGATTCACGCAGCGACCGTGTTGGCGATTTTCATTCCGCTGATTATCTCGGGTGGCGGCAATTCCGGGTCGCAAGCTTCGACGTTAGTTATTCGAGCGATGGCGCTTGGCGAACTGCGCCCGGCCGACTGGTGGCGGGTGATGCGCAAAGAGCTGGTGGTTGGCACCGCGCTTGGCTTGATCCTCGCAACCATCGTGGTAACCCGCGTACTGCTGTGGGGCGCGTTAGGATTTGGCGGTTACGGCCCTGCGTATGGCTACATCGCAGCGACGGTCGCCGTGAGTATCGGCGGGGTTGTGCTGTTTGGTGCCATGGTCGGCGCGATGCTGCCATTTTTACTACGCAAGCTCGGCGCTGACCCAGCTAGCGCTTCCGGTCCCGCCGTGGCTACGTTGGTCGATGTCACCGGAATCATCATCTACTTCACGGTCGCGTCACTGATATTGCGCGGCGTCTTGCTGTAATTCCGGCGGGTTGATTCGGCGCTACCAGCTAATCAGGCGGCCCTGGCTTTGCTGTCGCACATCTAACCACATTTGTGGTAGACGGTCGTCACCATGTTTGCCACCCGCGTTTATCATTATAGGGATCCAGCGGCGGTAATCATTGGCCTCAAAGAGCTGCGCAAAACCGGGTTAACGCCGCGCGGCTTGTTGTTCATCGCGCTAGACCCACGCGGTGAAACCTATATCGCGGTGCCCGAAGATCTCGATGCTGTCGCCAATGTGCGGGTCGGTGACAAGCTCAGCTTAGTGCCACCGTGGCAGGGCCGGTATTTTCACTTCGATGCAGTCCATCGCTTGCCTGGTGATAGCGTGTTGTGGAACGGCGATCGGCGGCTCGGCGATACCGGAAGTGCACCGGAAGTAGCTGTGGTGATCGCCGAATGGCTCAAAGGCTCAAGCGCTAAAAACGTTTTCCTCGGTTGCGGGCCGCATGTGCCGGGCTCGTGGTGGGCCACCGATCATCGCTCCGAAGTTGCCGATATTCACGGCCTAGGATTTGTCGATTGTGTGGTGACGTCGTCGGGTATCATGGCGCGTAAAATCGACGACCATCGCTTGTTCCACATCGACTTTGCGACATTGTCAGCCAACGATGGCCCGAGCGCCGATTGGCAAGAAGTTTTCGCCAGCGAGATGGGCAACATCTTGCTGCTTGAACGCCGAGTATTGCAGTACCGCTTAGTGTTGACCTGCGAACGCGGCCTGATTGAAGTTGACGTTTCGCATTTGCCCGACTTGGTGATGGAAACCGCGCGGGTCCCGATGAAAAGCGGCTTTGGTGTCGTCGGCCGAATTGATGGCGGGGCTTTTGCCGTAACCGCGGGTACAGTGGAGCCATGGGGTTTAACCAACATGAAACCAGCGATGCTGGTGGGTTCGCCCAACCACAGTTTGCTGGACTTGCCACGCACGCTGCAAAGCATGCAACTCGACGACGAATGAGCAACATCAGAACACAAGCTGCATTCCGCCTGGTCGTTTTCACGACCCTGGGACTCCTCGTGCTGGGCGCCATCGCATGTAGCGACGCAACCCTGACGCCGCCGGTCGATGCCAAACCAGTGGATGCGTTTGTACCAACCGGAGATCCTTGCTCAGCCGCTTCGGCCGCAGCACCCGGCGACGCCGATTTTTTAGTCACCATGGCCGGGCAAGCTCGACGATTTTTGATTCACACCGGTGCACCAGCGCGCCGCACTCCGACCCCGTTGGTGCTCAACTTTCATGGCTTCACCAACACCGCTGACCTACAACAACAATGGACTGGCATGGACGCTGCGGCCACACGCGAAGGCTATATCGTGGTGTATCCGCAAGGTATCGGCAACAGTTGGAACGCCGGCGCATGTTGCGGCGATGCGGTAACCAACAACGTTAACGATGTCGGTTTCGCACGGGAGCTCGTGACCTGGGTGGCCGCGCGTTATTGCGTGGATCTCAAACGGGTCTATGCCACCGGGTTTTCCAACGGCGGATTTTTGTCGCATCGGCTAGCCTGTGAAGCCGCCGACGTTTTCGCAGCAGTGGCGCCGGTTTCCGCACTCAACGGCATGCCAACCTGCACACCATCGCGCCCGGTGCCGGTGTTGATGTCCAATGGCACCGCCGACAGCATCGTGCCTATCGCCGGCAACCCGTTGACTAATTTCCCGCCACTATCGACGACAATCGCCGGCTGGCGCACCCGCAATCAATGTAGCGGCGCGCCAGTTGAAAGCTATCTCAAAGGCAGCGCTCGCTGCGAAGCGTCGCGCGCATGTGCCAGCAACAGCGCAGTTGAGTCCTGTATTGTGACCGGTGCGTTTCATAATTGGCCAGGCGGCACCGTGCCTGGCGTCAACAACCAAGATCTCAACGTCACCGACTACATCTGGCAGTTTTTCCTAGCGCATCGGATGCCCTAGTACCGCAGATCCAACGTCCATTCAGGGTTCTTGAGGGTCTGCGGTACGAAACAACAATGATGCGAGGACCGAGAATCAAGCGCGATCACGCACAGGTTTTTTCCCGGCCTCACCCGAAGGGGCCGGAAAAAAACGTAATCGGACTTCGGATTTGAGGTACTAGCCTGCGCACACTGCTACGGTCGAGGCCGGTATGGCCAAAGTTCCCACGCTTCCTCCTCCGGTGCTGCCCAAGATTGCAACGCTATCCTTGGGCTTCCGCAACGCGTATCTCGACTACGAGCGGTTAACCGCACAGTTGCAAAGTTGGGCCGCAGCGTATCCGCACATCACACGCTTGCAGTCACTCGGCCAAACCCCCGAAGGCCGGGACATTTGGCTACTTGCGATCGGCAACAATCCCGATCACCGTCGGCCGGCGGCGTGGATCGATGGCAACATGCATGCAATTGAAGTTGCCGGTTCGAGCGTAGCATTGGCGGTTGCCGAAGACGTATTGCGCTTGCACACCGAAGGCTTGCCTGATTTGCCAGCCGCCATCGCCGAGCGTTTGCGCGACGTATTATGTTACGTGGTGCCCCGCATTTCACCCGACGGGGCCGAAGCGATTTTACGTACCGGCCAGTTTGTGCGCTCGGTGCCACGCGACAGCCGCGTCGAAAAAGGTGCACCTAAATGGTTGCCGCAAGATGTCGACGGTAACGGTCTCGCGTTGGCGATGCGCGTAGTCGATCCAGCCGGTGAATTGGTAGAATCGCCGCGCGTGCCGGGTCTGCTGGTCGAGCGCGCCATTGAAGACGTCGGGCCGTTTTATAAGTTGTATCCCGAAGGTGTGATCGCCAACTTCGACGGTCGCAATGTGCCGACTCCGTATTTTCTCGGCCACGCGCCCATCGATCTCAATCGCAATTTCCCGTGGTCGTGGGCACCCGGGCACGAACAAGCCGGGGCCGGGCCGTACCCAACCAGCGAACCAGAATCGCGCGCCATCGTTGAATTCACTGCGGCACATCCCGAGATTTTTGCCTGGATCAATTTGCATACGTTTGGCGGCGTGGTGATTCGGCCGTTGGGTCACGGGCCCGATTCCAAAATGAATCAAGAAGACTTGGCGATTTTTCGCCAGCTTGAAGCCTGGATGACTGAGTTCACCGGTTACCCGACGGTCTCTGGCTACGACGAATTTCTGTACGAACCGGATAAACCGTTGCGCGGCGACATGGCTGACTACGCCTACCAACAACGTGGCGCGCTCGCAGTTGTCGTCGAGCTTTGGGATCTGTTCAAACAAATGGGCGTGGCCAAGCCAGCCAAGTTTGTGCAGTACTATGAACAGTTTTCCCGCAGCGATCTTGAAAAACTGGCGCGCTGGGATGCTGAGCACAATGGCGGCCGGATTTTCGTACCATGGCAGCGCTTCATGCATCCGCAACTCGGTGCCGTTGAAGTTGGCGGTATCGATCCACGCATTGGCATCTGGAATCCGGCGTTGCCCGCCCTCGCTGGCATTTGCCGCGACCAAACCGCTGCGTTTTTACGAGTGGCGGCGCTGGCCCCGCAACTGAAATTCGGCACCGTGGTCACCACGCCGCTCGGCGATGAGTTTCGCCGCATTGAGCTACGAATTGAAAATCATGGCTACCTCGGCACGTTTGGTATGCCATCGGCGCGCGCGTTAGACTTCAACGAACCGGTCTACGCCAACGTCCGCGCCATGGGATGCGAGCTGACCGATATCGGCCAAGCTCACCAGGTGTTGGGGCATTTAGATGGCTGGGGCCGTGGCCTACACAGCGGCCAAAATCTGCCATCCAACCCGCAGACCCGGGGCACCAGTAATGCTGCGTATGTTTCGATATTGGTCCGTGGCCAAGGCACGCTGCGTGTCACCGTTGGCTGTGCGCGCATGGGCTTCATCGAGCAAACGATCGAAGTGAGTTAATGGCCACGTACGTTATTGGCGATATTCAAGGCTGCCACACCCAGCTCGAAGCCCTGTTGGCCGAGATCAATTTTTCGCCGGCGCATGATCGGCTGTGGCTGGTCGGCGATCTGGTCAATCGCGGCCCCGACTCGCTGGCAACCTTGCGTTGGGCCGCAGGCATGGGCGACGTGGTCACGGCGTTGTTGGGCAACCACGATATCCATTTGTTGGCACGTGCGGCTGGCATCGCACCGGCCAAGAAAAACGACACCCTCGACGATATTTTGCAGGCTCCGGATCGTGAAGCGTTGCTCGATTGGCTGCGGTTTCGGCCGTTGCTTCATCACAACGATCAGGTCGCGATGGTCCACGCTGGCTTGCATCCGCATTGGACCATCGCAGCAGCGCGCGGCTTCGCTGGTGAAATCGAAAGTATCCTGCGCGCCGCAACCTGGCGCACAGACATCGTAGACATTATCGGGCCGGCGCCGCGTTGGTCTGCGGCATTGCAAGGTAGTAAACGCTGGCGCGCCATGTTGGCCTATTTCACCCGAGTCCGTGTGTGCTTCGCGGACGCTAGCATCAACACCGAGTATGATGGTCCGTTTGCCGACATCCCTCGCGGTTGCACTGCATGGTTCGATCTACCCAACCCGGCCTGGGCCACCCATCAAGTGATTACCGGCCACTGGGCCGCGCTCGGCCTGCATCGCACCGCCAGCACGTTAGCAATCGACACCGGCTGTGTTTGGGGCAAGCGCCTCACCGCAGTGCGGCTCGACGACAATCAGATTTTCAGCGTACCGGGCTACCACCGCGGATAGAGCCAAACCAATACCGCTCACGTAAGGGTTCTAGGTAGAATCTGGATAAAATCCTCAGTAATCGTAAAGTCTTTCTCGGACCTCGGACGACGGCAACGGAGCCTTACTGACGACGCACCAAAACAGTGGTCAGTGTGCCAACGAATTGTGGATACGCTGTAACGGCGAGCAGTTGGCGCATTGCGTGCGCGTGTGCATGCACGAAAACAGCGACGGCGCGCAGCGCGTGTTGCGCATGTTACGAGCGCGGTGGCCCGAGGTTCGTGGTCAGAGCACCGAGTACGCTCAAGACGACCTAGGAAAGCGTAGGCGTTTCGATCGCTTGCGCTTTACTATATTTTTATCTTGGTCAACGGTACCGGTTCCACTGCAAGATCTGGTGCCGAAAACTCAATATCAAACGACGTGGTGACATTGGCTGAGCCACTGTACATGCCGATCGTTGCCGTGACATCGCCGTCGACGGTCGGCGCAGCCAACCGGACTCGGGCTTCGTTGACCGCATTGGCCAGCGCAGTATTGGCGTCGCGCGGGCTGTGCTGCGCCAATAAACCAGCGAACGCAAAGGCAAAGTCATTGGCGCTGGCATAGCGCAACGCCGGATCCGCCAGCAACCCGCGCCGCAACACTGCTTCAACATCGGCTGGCACATCCGTCCGAAAATCGGACAAAGGTGGCACGACACACGCCCGGATTTTCTTGAACACATCAAGATCCGTCCGACCATCGAACAACCGCGTATGGGTTAAGGCCTCCCAAATCACCACGGCGGTCGAAAACATATCTGACTGAGGCGAATTCGATTTGCCAAATGTAACTTCAGGCGCCAAGTACGAAAGTTTGCCTTTCACGGTGCCGGGGGCAGTTAAACTCGCAGCGCGATCGCGTGCGCGGGCTAGGCCAAAGTCGCTTAACTTCACTGCGCCCGAGGTACCCAATAAAATATTGTGGGGCGAAACATCACGATGAATCACTGGCGAAAGCGTGCCGTCGGGACCGCGACGTTCATGAGCAGCGCCGAGCCCGCGCAGCGTGCCAATCGCGATGGCAACCGCCAACGGCCAAGGCAGCGCCAAATTGGCGTCGCGGTACGCCTTGAGCAAGGTGCCGACATCCAGACCTTCTACCCACTCCATGACCAAATAATAAGATCCGTTTTCAATAACGAAATCATGAACCTGGACAATATTAGGATGTGCAAGCTCCGAGCCTACCCGGGCCTCTTCGACAAACATTGCAATATAATTTTTCAAACCTCGGAACTCGGGTTTGATCCGCTTCACCGCAACGGGCCGCACAAATCCGGCAGCGCCTCTAACATTGGCTTTGAAAACGGTAGCCATACCGCCTTCACCTGCGACCGAAATCAGTTCGTATTTGCCGTCGATCAGTTCGCCAAGACTCACGTAATCAGTATCTCTCGCACCTACAAAAAGAACAATGGTAGATCGCGGCGAACGCCGGAAAGTGCGTCAGAGGGACCAGTCTACGAATCGCTAGCCATGCTGGCTTTGACGGTCTCGAGTTCCGCCAGGCTGGCCTCCCAGCGTGCAATGAGTTCTTCGAGCTTCTCGGCTGCTTGTTGATACTCCGTGAGCAACTTATTGCGGCGACTCTCGTCGGCATACACGGTCGGATCGGCGAGTTCTTCCGACCGTTTGGCTTGCGCCGGCTCCAACTCGGCGATGCGTTCTTCAAGCTGGGCCACCTTTTTTTCTAAGGGCCCCAACGTGGTGCTGCGTTTTTGCCGAGCTTCGGCTTCTTTGCGTTTACGGGCTTTATCATCTTCACGCGACAGCAACTTGGTTGGGACTGCGGCGCCACTGCGTAGACTGCCGACTGCCGCTGCACCGGTAGCGGCGACTTCCATGCGCCGTTGCGCCATCGAATATAAATATTCGTCGAGGGACCCGGGATACACGTCGACCGCTTGCTGTTCAACGTTCCAAATTTTACTCGCGAGGTTGCGCACCAACGAACGATTGTGACTTACGAACACCAACGTACCGTCGTACTCTTTGAGCGCTGCGCACAAACTTTCCGACGATTCAAGATCCAAGTGGTTGGTCGGTTCGTCCATCAATAACAAATTACCTGGGGCAACCAACAAACGCGCCAAGGCGACGCGAGCTCGTTCACCACCTGAGAGCACCTTGACCGGCTTATCAACATCGTCGCCGGAAAACATGAAGGCACCGAGCAGCGATCGGACCCGCGCCGGTGTAGCCAACGGGTTGGCCCGAGCCACAACATCGAAGACCGTCGAGGTCATGTCGAGAGTATCGGCATGATGCTGGGCGTAGTAACCAACCTCCACGCCACCACCAAGCTTGATGGTCCCGCTGTCGTGCGGAATCTCGTCGGCGATCATGCGCAACAGCGTGGTTTTACCAGCGCCGTTGACTCCAATGATGCCAATTTTTTCACCGCGCTTAACCGTGAGGTCAACACCTGGAAACACTACGTGGTCACCGTAGGTCTTGCGTAAATGATCGATGCGAATGACATCGGCCGCTGGCCGCTTGGTCGGTGGAAAGGTAAAGCGCATCACCGCGCGTTTGGTGTAGGTGTCAACCGACTCCATTTTATCGAGGCTCTTGATGCGACTTTGCACGGCGCGAGCTTTGGTGGCTTGGGCGCGAAAGCGATCGACAAACCGTTCCAAGCGTTCGCGCTCACGCGCCATATTTTTGGCTTTGCCGGCCAAAATGGTTTCTTCTTCGGCGCGCTGCACCAAGTAACGTTCGTAGTTGCCAGGATAGGTCCGCACGCCTTCGGGCTCTAAGCTCACGATGCGATCAATTTGCTCATTGAGAAATTCACGATCGTGGCTGATCAAAATAAAGCAGCGGGTCCAGCGTTTGAGGAAATCACTAAACCAAGCCACCGACGGCATGTCCAAGTGGTTGGTTGGTTCATCGAGCAACAACACGTCGGGTCGCTGAAACAACAACCCGGCCAGCACGCCGCGCATTTTCCAACCGCCAGAAAATTCACCGACGTCGCGTTGCTCATCACCCGGCGCAAATCCCAAGCCAGCCAAAATCGCCAGCGCTTCATGTTCGCCAAAAAAACGCTCAAAGTGATCGATGCGTTCATGCAACTGCGCAATTGCTTCAGCCAATTCAAGCACCGATTCGTCGGATTCACCGGCGGCTTGCGCGCGTTCAAGTTCAACGGCAGTGTTAGCTAAATCTTCGTCGAGTTGCAGCCGGCCAGGCACGCTACCCAAAATCATCTGCAACAAACTACGGCCGCTCGATACGGCTAAGTCTTGTGGCAACCAACCAACCCGCACTCCACGCGCCCGCGTAACTTTGCCGTCATCGAGTTCTTGTTGACCCGCCAACACTTTGAGCAGCGTAGTTTTGCCTGACCCGTTAGGGCCAATCAGGCCGATCCGATCACGATTGCCCAAACGCAGGGATACCGAATCGAACACCATTCGATCGGCAAAAAACAAGGTGGCTTCTTCGATAACTAACAGGCTCACGGCAGCTGGCTTCTACCATAGCCGGTGCGAATATGCGTTGCCCA
>JAYWHS010000531.1:0-3566 GCA_043777635.1 Kofleriaceae bacterium
GTGTTGGTTCATGGCGCAGGCTCCGGCATCGGTGTCGCTGCGATCCAAATCTGCAAGTTGCTAGGCGCGCGCGTCATTGCCACCGCTGGTTCTGACCAAAAACTGCAACGCGCCAAGAGCTTGGGTGCCGACGAGGTAATCAACTATCAGACCAACGATTTTGCAGCGGTGTGCCGAACGCTAACTCACAAGCGTGGCGTCGATGTGGTGATCGAGCACATCGGTGGCGAGGTATTCGAAAAAAGTATCAAAGCCGTGCGCAATGGTGGTCGCATTGTGACGTGTGGCGCAACCGCAGGATTTTCACCAGCGATAGATTTGCGCCATATTTTCTTCCGCCAGATTGAAGTATTGGGCTCGACGATGGGCAGCAAAGCCGCGCTGTTGACGGTGCTTGACCACATTGCGCGTGGCCGGCTTTCGCCCGTGGTTGATCGCGTGTTTGATCTGCGCGACGCTGCGGCAGCGCATCAACATCTTGAATCGCGCACCGCGTTCGGCAAAGTGGTGTTGCGAGTCGGCACCAACGCAGGCCCAACCACATGACGGCGGCACTGCAAATTACCGGCCTTGGCAAAGACTACGGCACCCGCGTCGCGGTAGCGGAAGTCACCCTCACTGTCGAGCGCGGCGAAGTAGTTGGCTTACTCGGCCCCAACGGCGCAGGTAAAACTACGACGATTTCGATGAGCTGCGGGGTCATTACGCCGAGCCGAGGCAGCGTCGCGATTTGCGGCATTGACCTGCATCAAGATCCGCATCAAGCCAAACGCAAACTTGGGTTGGTGCCGCAAGAGTTAGCGATGTACGACAACCTTAGCGCGACCCAAAACTTGAGTTACTTCGGCGCTATCGCCGGCCTCGACAAAGCGCGCATCGCTGCACAAATTGCCTGGGCTTTAGAAATCGCTGGCCTGAGCGACCGTGCCCTCGAACCTTGCAAAAACTATTCGGGTGGGATGAAACGCCGGCTCAATTTGGCGTGTGGCATCGTCCACAAACCCGAGCTACTGGTGCTCGACGAACCCACCGTCGGGGTTGACCCGCAAAGCCGCAATCATATCTTTGATGCGGTGCGTGAGCTAGCGCGCACCGGAATGAGCGTGGTCTACACCAGCCACTACATGGAAGAAGTTGAAGCGCTGTGTGACCGCATTGCGATTATGGATGGTGGTCACATTGTTGCTGCTGGGCGAATCGTAGAGTTAGTGGCACAGCACGCCGGCGCGGGTGTAGAAATTGTGACTGCCAGCGTCGTCGATAATCACGCGTTAGCCACAGTGGTCGCAACAATGTCAGGGGCTAGCGTCGACACTAAACAACCAACCATCGTGCGGGTCGCTAAGTTGCAAGACCTCGCCGGAGTGCTCGCTGCATTGCAACATGCGGGTATCACCCTTGAACGGGTAACTTCGCGCGATGCCAATTTGGAAACCGTGTTTCTTGCTCTCACCGGCAAAGCATTGCGAGACGAATAATGTTGTGGGCCGGCATTAAAAAAGATGTGGCGTTGTTGCTGCGTGATCGTGGTGCTTTGATCAGCATGTTTATTTTGCCATTGATCTTCATCGGCATGTTCGGCGCAATTTTCAAGTTTGGGCCACAAGCTGGTGCCCCACAGAAAATTGGCATGTGGAGTGAACCAGGTGATCCACGAGGCGCTGCAATGCGCGCCTCCGTTGCAACAACGCCTGGCTTCGTCGTGGTTGACATGGCTAGCGCAGATGCTGCGCGGGCGGCCGTCGCCAAGCAAAGCGTTGCAGCCGCACTTGTGATTCCGCGCGATTTTGCCCCCGCCGAAGGTCGGCCGGTTGAGCTTTCCATCGACGGCGCGGCACCCGTACAAGTGCGCGGCCCGATCGAAGGAGCGTTGATGGGCGCGGTTGTGCGCACGCTCATTCCAATGACGCCCGAACTTGCACGCAACCTGAGCCAGCCGTTGGTCGCCAAAACGCCACCGCAATTGGCCAAGCCACAAGACAACCTTTCGGGCTTTCAAGTTAGCGTGCCCGGCAACGCCGTGCTGTTTGCATTTTTCATCGCGCTGACTGTGGCCATGTCATTTTCCGAGGAGAAACGCACCGGTACATGGCGGCGGCAACTCGCATCGCCAGTGTCACGGACCAGCATTTTGTTCGCCAAGCTGGTGCCGTTCTATCTGATTTCACTGCTGCAAATGGCGTTTTTGTTTGGCGTTGGCGCCGTGGCCTTTGGCATGCGGGTGTCGGGCAGTTTACCCGCTTTCTTTGCGGTGATCGCAGCCACTTCGTTGTGTGCGGTGTCGTTGGGATTGGTGTTTGCTTCGTTTGGTGGTTCCGAAAAACAATTGGGTAGCATCGGCTCGGTTGTCACATTGGTCATGGGTCTGATCGGCGGTTGCATGATCCCGCGCTTAGTGATGCCGGAATTTTTCCGCACCGTCGGCCATGCGGTACCGCAATCCTGGGCACTCGATGGTTATTATGCTTTGCTGATCCGAACCGGCACCGGGTTTACCGATGTCGCGCCGCAGATCGGGGCGCTCATCGGGTTTGCCACATTATTTTGCATAGTTGGCATCGCGCGTTTTCGATTCGAGTAGCCAGCCCAGCCGTCAGATCTGGTAGACTGATGCTCGTGGGTGGCCGATTCAACGTATGGGCTTTGGCAATCGGCCTTGTTTGCAACAGCGGTTGTCGAATCGATTTTGAATCGAAACCGCGCGATGCCAACGGGTCGGTCGACGCAACTACCGACGCAAATGGCGGTCCCTTGATTTCGCGCGGTGCATTGGTCCGCTACTTTTTAGATGAAGCCGCAAGTGGGCAAGCCGAGCCAACTGTCCATGATGCGATCACGCCTGCGCTCGATTTAGCCATGCGTTACGACACAGCCACCGAGCCACTGTGGATCGCCACCGCTACTGGCCGGGCCCTGGCTTTCCCAACCATCGAGCTCAACGGTGGTGCTTGCAGTCCGATTGTCGGCACCAAAGTTCTATCGACACTTGCAGCGTCGGCAACTGGCTCCATTGAAGTGGTAGTGGATCTAACCGTAGGCAGTGGCCAAGGCAGTCGGCTACTGCACATCGGCGCCGATCAACGCTGGGGATTTTCCATGGGCTATTCGTCTGAGGGTGGCGAACCGCCATTGATTTGGTTCGGCGGTTCGTTTGCGTCAACTCCCGCCCTAACCAGCATCTACCGATTCTGGCCCGTTGATCTCGCGACCAAGGGCCGTACGGTACTGACGATTGTTTATGACGCCAGCGCTGCCAACGATACTGATCGCGCGCGCCTGTATATCAATGGCGTGTTCGTCGCGTTTGATGCCTTTCGTTCACAAGGTCAGTTGGTCATCAATGACACCATCGCGGTCGACGACACTCAATACATCTGCATCGGCAATCGTTTCGTCGGCGTGCGCACGCCCGTCGGCAACATTTCGTATGCCGCCATGTATTCCAGCGCACTCACAGCGACCGAAGTCCTAGCCAACGTGACGCGCCTGCTTACGTGGGACGACCGGTAGTCAAATTATAACCTAACGATGTGACAAGCTTCACTTGGCAAACTGTCGTCGGTCAT
>JAYWHS010000532.1:0-3562 GCA_043777635.1 Kofleriaceae bacterium
GCGCACGCAATACAACGCCGCGTGGATCAGCGTCGGCGTTGATGACCGTGAAATGTTGCGAGCGATTTTGCAGAGCAGTGTGTGGATCGATCCGTGTTCGTCGCAAGCGGCGCGCGCAGATGGTGGGACTTGGCCGGCGGGGCGGTGTTGGTTGTTGTCGGCGGCAGCGGAGCGAGCGGCTAGGAACAATGCATAGAAGGACAGTGCGATCGATGCATGGTGGTCAGCAGTGCCGAGTGCCGAGTTCGAGTGCCGAGTTCGAGTGCCGAGTTCGAGTGCCGAGTTCGAGTGCCGAGTTCGAGTGCCGAGTTCGAGTGCCGAGTTCGAGTGCGGAGTGCGGAGTGCGGAGTGCGGAGTGCGGAGTGTGGAGTGCGGAGTGCGGAGTGCGGAGTGCGGAGTGCGGAGTGCGGAGTGCGGAGTGCGGAGTGCGGATTAACCCGCGCCCATCGTCCACCTTTGCGATGATGTTTCCTGTAGCGCCACATTGTCGATGCGCTTCCAGTTTGCAGGCGATGGGATAGTAGATCTGGCATGGGGTCGTGTGGGTTCGGGTTGTTCTGCTATGCAAGCCGAGGCTGGGCGGAGTAGGCTGCACCAAATGGTGCAATCTCCGGCCACAACAGACTCGGTTGCCGTGCCCGCATCAGGTGCCGAGCCGATGGGGAAGGTGGAGGTGGTGGCGACGCCGACGGCGGAGGTGGTAGCGACGCCGATCGGGACGGCGGAGGTTCAGGCGGAGGGGCCACACGGTAGCCGGACGCACCGCCTCAAAGTTGCAGCGCTGTATCTCGGCGCGATCTTTGCTGTGTACATGTTGCTCACCGGGCGTGAACCGCCGTGGGGCGACGCGCGCATCATGTACGAGGTCTCTGAAAGTATTACGCAGGGGCGGATCACCGTTGGCACCGAATGGCCACCGATGAGTCACGTCGGTGCGGATGGCCGGATTTATAGCCAGTACGCGTTGTTGCCATCGTTACTGCATTTGCCTGGTGCTGCGTTGGGGTCAGCGATGCGCGGCGCAGGGATTCATCGCGTGGTCACCTCGCACCTTGCGCCGGGTTTTGCAGCGGCACTGACGGTGGTTTTGTTTTTGCTTACGGCGCAAACGTTTTGTTCGCGCCGAGCTAGTCGGGCGGCGGCGGCGGTGCTGGCATTTGGCTCGCTGCTTTTTGTGTATGCACGTTATCCGATGAGTGAAGCGCTGCAAGCTGCGACGGTGATGGGCATGTTGGGTGCCGCACTGCGTAGCCGCGTCACGCCGACGTACGCAGTGGGAATTGTTTTTGGTGCGTGGTGTGGCGCGGTGGTGAATACCAAAAGTGTGTTGTTGCTTTCTGTGCTTGGACTTTTTGCAGTTGTAGTTTGGCTACTGCGCCGCAAGCAACAGCCGTTGCGCCGCTGGTGTGTCGGCGTGCTCGTCGGTGGTTTGCCGTTCTTGATCTTGTTTGGTTGGTACAACACGGCGCGCTGGGGTGCTCCATGGAGCACTGGGTATGGCGAAACCTTAGGCATGATGTCGGAACATCCGTGGGCCGGGCTGCTCGGGCTGTTGGTATCGCCTGGCAAAGGGCTGCTGTGGTTTAGCCCAGCGGTGATCGTTGCGGTGGTTGGCCTGCATCGCATGGCGCAACGGCAAGGCGATGTCGTGCTCATGATCACGGCCACCGTGGTGCCGCCGCTACTTTTTTACTCGTGTTTTTTATCATGGTCTGGCGACTACGCATGGGGCCCGCGCTACTTGGTCTTCGCCATGGCCCCGTTGTATTTGGGCGTGGCGTACTATTTTGATAGTCAGCATTGTCGTGCGCCGGCGCGGCTGGCGCGCTGGCTGGTGCGCGGCATCATCGCTGTGTCGGTGATGATCCAACTACTCGGTGCCTCGGTGTTTTGGGATCACTGGATTCGCATCGCCCGCAAAGCAAATATCGAATGGTTGGGCGAACCCAACCGCGCGGGTGCTGCGATTGAGGAAAAGGGTCGCGGCCATTGTGATTCTTGTTTTGAAGATATGCATGCGCATCAATGGCTGCCGCCATTTTCACCGCTGCTCGGCCAACGTTGGTTAGTGCAGTCGTTGTTGACCAATGCTTCGTGGGCGGAGGCCGAAGCCAATGCACCGTGGCGGCGCTACACCAAAAATCGGTTACACACGCCGCAATCTGAATTTGAACAAATTCGCGTTGATTGGTGGCCCCTCGCGGTTAGGCCAGGGTCGGTTTGGCAGGCCAACGTGTTGGTTTGGCTCGGCCTTTGGTTGGCACTTGGCGGATGGTGCAGCTGGCGGTTGCGACGGTTGGTGTGCCAGGAACCCGACGCTGGTTAGTTTGTGACCGTTGGGTCGGCAGATTTGTTTGCCAGAGTTGACCTAAGCCGTCGATAACGCTATGAAAACGCTATGGCGAAGCGACGACGTGGCGGCATGCACAAAAGTCCACCGTGGTGGGCTAGTGTGACGGTACCGTTGCGTCCATGGGCACCGCTATCCGTCGCGCTGGTTTTGCTTACGGCGAACCCAGCATGTCGGCGCAATAACGGGGTGCCCGATGAAAAATTGGGTGGCTTAGTAGTTGCCCCGGTGTTGGCCGAAAAGCCTATTTCACTTGATGCCGCTGCGAAAAATTCAACGGAGTTGTCGCGGGCATTGAGCCAACCGCTGGCATCCGGCAAAGGCGCGTTACCACCGCATCGGGTGGCGCTGACCGGTTCGAATATCATCGAAGAGGCCACCGCGTTGATCGAAAAACTCGACGAGCAAACCGTCATTGAAGTCGCCGATGGTGGCCGCTGGCATGCCACCTACACCAATACCGGCGACAACGGCCGCGAAGCCATCTTCGACGGTAAAGAGCTTTTCTTGCGGCCACGATACATGGGCTGGCACGGCCGAGCGCCGAACGATGTCGCCGAACCAGCGCAGCTGTTAGCAAGCTATGATCGTGCCATTGATGCAAATTGGGAGCTGTTGTCACCCGGCGCAGAATTGACCGATCAAGGGGTGGTGCAATTTGCTGGCCGCGCTGCCCGAAAAATTACCGTGAAGCTCGCTCCAACCAGCCAACCAGCAGGCAAAGAAACATTGCCACAGCGAGCCTGGCGGGCTAGTCGCAAAATTACTGCGGTCGACGGGGAGTTTATTTTTGATGCTGAAACCACCCGTCTATTGGCAGCCAAACTAAACGGTGCGCTTGAGTTTAGTCGTGATGGCCGGCAGTTCGTCATGCGCATTACTAGCGCGCGGACCGTCGAGGCTATCGGCACGGCGATCGCAATTGCGGCACCACCTGCGACCGAGGTTGTAGCCACGCCTGAACGCATGCGCGAAGCCGACGACCGCGATGTTTTGCTTGATGGCATTGCCCCGCCGAGCCGACGACCCTCTGCGCCTGCGGTTTCTGGCGATCCTCCTGTGCCGGCCCCACCGATCTCGCCGAAAATTAGAGATCAAGCACCAGGCAAAAGCCCGTTATGAGCTCGCTTACAACCCGGCGGGATTATTTAGCGCGCCATCGTAAAGCGATTATCGCCCGGTCCATCGCAGGTACCGTTGCATCGACGCTGC
>JAYWHS010000533.1:0-12540 GCA_043777635.1 Kofleriaceae bacterium
CATTCCGGGCCCACGCGACGAGCGCAAATCACCATGTTCGGGTGGCGCGAGCGTCACGAATGAACGGTCACACTGCCATCGCAGGGGGTAGGTGCCTCGACGCTGGCATCATGCCACCACCAAGTTTAATGAGTATCACCAGATCTCCGGTCCGTTCCATGCATCCATCGCTAGTTGTCCGGTTTTCGGACTTTCGGACTTTCGGACTTTCGGACTTTCGGACAAATGGGTCGAGGGGAATTAGTGGAGTTCAGCAGATGGTGCTGGCTTCATGCTGCTACCGTCCGAATTCCGGACGCCTTAGTATTCCGGCCAGTGCAGCGCACTAGCACGTACGCATCCGCCGTCGGTCCAAGCATACCTATTCGAACTTCATCGTGCGGTAGCCGAACAGGCGCACTCGTTTGGCGTAGAGGTCGAGCAAGAATAAACCAGCGACGATGAGCAACACATACGGCCACAGGTCTTGGCTGTACGAGATTTGATCTTTGCCTGGATCCCAAAGTTGTTGGGGTGTGACTTGGTTGTGGCCGCCGGTGACAGTGGCCATGTGCATCAAAGGCTCGGGCGTCGCTGTGCTGCGCAGATATTCGAGTGGGTAGGATAGGGCGACCGAGCCCATGGATTCGGCGACAGTCTTGCCTTCACGTTTGTGTACTGCTTTGAGTAAGAATGAACCATAACGATTAAGTTTAAACTCGGCGGCGTAGCGCCCGGCCGCAGTTTGTTGCATCGGCAGAGTCTGCACAACCTTGTTGGTTGCCGGGTCGATGACTTCGAGGTCGGTATCCAGCTCGTTGACAAACTTGTCCGCGCTATCGATTGCATCGACGCTGACCTGAGCACGGCCGTCAACCACGCGGCTGGTCATGTCATAACTATTAAAAACTTGGCGCCGCATCGAACTGCGCACGACTTGCGCCCAAAATTTAGGATAGCCGGCCCAGCGAATCCAGTCGACGCTCCAACGGTTCTTCACATCGCTGGTCCAGGCCAGCGCAAAACCTGCACCCCGGCGCCAGCGCGCTAGAATTGGTTCACCCAGGTCAGAGATCAAAATGACTTCAGCGGTGGGCTTGGGTTTGGTGCTGACATATCCATGCAACGCTGGCGCAGCCTCGACGCCGGTGCCATCGATGGCTTCAACTCGCTTGGCGATGCGCACTTTGATCAGGTCTTCAACCAGCTGCGCCTTTTGCGCTTCCATGGTCTCTTTCATAAAAATTTTCGGCAGCGCACCGATGTCCTCCACCATGTACAGTCGGCCATCGCCAGCGTCCGAGATGCTTTGCAGCAGCCGGCGATCTGAGCCGGTAACGCCGACACACGATACGGTGATTCGTGAACTGCGCATGTCTTGCACGATGTCAACCATGCCATCCGACGGGGCTTCGCCGTCCGATAACACGATTACGTGTTTCACTTTAGCGTTGATGCTCTGCAAGATTTCGTGGGCTTGCTTGAGACCGGGCCGAATGTCGGTGCCGCCACCTGACTGCAAGCGTGAGATTTCTGCAGAAATACGCATGCGATTCGCAGCGCGTTGCGGGCGCACCAGGATTGATGCGTCACTATCAAAGACCACGACACCGAGGATATCGTTGGGCGATAAAACTTCAGCCGTTACACGCGCCGACTCTTTGGCAGCTTCGATTCTTGCACCTTGCATTGAACCTGACTTGTCAATCACCAGCACTAACGCGATGTCGGGTTGTTCGCGGGTCTTTTCTGAGTCGAAGCGCACAGGCATCATTTGTTCGAGCCGCGTCCCTTGATAGCCACCTGAGCCAAAAGAGTCTTCGCCACCCGCGACAATTAAACCGCCGCCGAATTGTGAAACATACGCGTCTAGCGCCTGCATTTGGCCTGCTCCAATTAAGTGCGCTGGCACATCAGAGAAAACTACCAGGTCGTATTTTTCAAGATCTTTGGCGGTGCTGGACAGTCCGCTCGGCGGACGAATTTCGACATCGATGTTTTCATGTTGCAGGGCGCGCTGAAAATAACTCGCCGAACTTGGATCGCGGAGCACGCCGCCTTCGACATATAGAATGTTAGGTCGGCCTTTGACCGGCGCGGTCATAATGGCCGTGTTGTTGTTGGCTTGGGTATCATGGGCGAACTTGCTTAAGCGTAAACGGTAGGTTGTGGCACCTGCGCGCTTCGCATCGCTTTTGAATTTCACGAAATTTTTGCCTTCGACTAAGTCGACGGTTTTGCTTGGCTCCAACGGATTGGGAAATTCGTCTTGCTGCAGGGCCAGGGTTACCGATTGGGCTTCGGTGGACCAAACTTCGGCGGTTACTTCAAAGGGTTGCCCAACCTTGATGTCGTCGGGCACAACCACGCCAATGACCCGAACTTCGCTGGTTTTATCGGCGGTAAATGTGCGCCACGACACCACAACGCCAAGTTGCTTGGCGCGGTAGGCCTCGGTCGCAATATCGCCGGCGGTTTCAGCGCCGTCGCTGATGATCACGATGCGAGGCAAATACCCGTCGGGGAATATGCCATATGCAAGTTGGGCCGCAGCGACGATATCCGTGCCGGCACCGGCGCCCGGATGTCGGGTCACGGCTGCAGCGAGAGATTGGCCGGCTTGCGGCCGAATAACTTTTGGCTTTTCAGCGAATGAAATCGCGAACACGCGGCCTGTGCCGCTGGCTGCTTGCAACTGCTCGACATACGTACGCGCAGCGTCAAGCTGTTTGTCAGAAACCGAATCCGACACATCGACAAGCACGACGGTGGCAACTTTGTTGTCTTGGGTAATCCATGAAGGCCGCGCCAGCGCAGCTGCGAGCCCCGCTACCACCAGCGAGCGCAACAGTGCTTGGAGTAGTTGTTGCGACAATGAAAGGTCGGTTAGTGAAATCACCCGGAGCAGAAAAAACACTGGGCCAATTGCAATGAGATGAAACCAGGTTGGATTGAGAAACGTGATGGGTCGCGTACCAAATTCGAAAGCAATGGCGGTGCGTCCGGCGATCCACGATGAAATGCCGAACCAAATGCCAAGGCACGCGATTGCGCATAGTCCTAGTTGTAGAACCATACGCAGAGAAAAAAAGGCTGCCAAACGTTTCATGTGGTTACACCGTGATCCGACGATGATAGGTGATCCATTCAATGGCCATTAATAGTCCCGCCAATAAGATAAAGTAGATCCAAAGTTTTTGACTGCGGGTGACGGCGAATGCTTCGGGTGCTTGAATAGTTTGCTCGCCGATCTTGAGTTCGGCCGAGGGCGTAATGTCGGACTCAGCTGCACTTGCTAAATTTGCGGCGAGTGCGAGCACCGGGGCAGGTGATGCCGATGCGGCTGTTGTGGGGTCAGTAGGATCGCGCAACGTGAGTTGGTAGAAGCCCACTTGCGGCGCGTAAAAAGCAGCCAGCCCGTCCATGACCGGTGCCACCAACGTCGTACCGTCGGGGGTCTTTAGCTCCACTGCATTGAGGCCAATCGCACCATCAAGCGCGACCCGTTGGGTGCGGCCGGTAACGTACGTGGTTAACAAATCGGCGTCGTCGCCGGCAAACCAATCGAGCGCGTTGACGAGTAATAGCGGGAAGGCAACGCGGAGCACAAGATCAGTGGCGGCATCGCGCCCCGGTGCTGGCAGCGAAAACCCGAACAGCAGCATTTTTTGGCCAGCTGATCGTTTCGCTACTACGATGGGATCTCGGACCGCGGTGGCCAAAGCGGTTTCGCCGCGGCTGGCGTCCGGTGCAAACACCCCACTGCTGTCAAAGTTGACGTCCGCCAGCGTCACCCAGCGCATCACCGGATGGTTTTCATCAGTTTCGGTCACGTGCGGCCGCGCCACCTGGCGGGCCACGGTAACCGGTGATTTAGCTCCGGTTGGATGAAAAAACATCAACGCGGTGGGTGGCAGCGGCAAGACGTCGGGCGTGACGTCGTCGAAAATCACCGTGGCGTAGTCGGCTGCAACTTGCGGATTGGCGGCATATTCGGCTGGCGATACTTTGTCAGTGACGATGTTGTCGTACACCAAGATCGCGCCTTCCAAATATAAATTGTCAGCGGTAACCAGCAGCACTTTTTGCTGCTTGCGCGCTGGCAACAATGCGAAAGCTTCATCGTCGAGGGGAAACGGATCCGCTGCGGTGCCCGCGCTCACTTTGAGTACCGCGCGCAAACGATTGCCTTCGCCGCCGGGGAGTTCGCGATATACTTCACGCAGTTTTTGGCCCGGCGCCAGCGCTAGTTCACGAACTTCGACTGGCGTGGTGTCATTCAACAATGTGAGTTGCCGCTTCACTGGTGCGCTGCCGAAGTTTTGCACTTCGATAAACACTTCGTAGGCGGCCTTATTCGCGACATAGCGTCGTACGTTAAAGGCGATAATGCCAACGTTGTCACTGCGATGCCCAACTGGGATGTAACGCACGTCGATGCCCCCCAGGTCGATGGTGGCCAGATTCTTCGTGGTGGGTGCGGCACTGCCGGCTGCACCAGCGCCCACCGTTGGCGTCGTAGCGGTTGCGGTCGGGCCTAAGGTGATTTGCTCAAGTTGTGTCGTCGGAAATGCGCCGTCTGAAATCAACACGATCAGCGGATTGGGCCGGCCAACCAATGCGTCCGCTGCTGCCGCTAAGGCTCGTGGCAGGTCGGCTGGGGTGTCTGACGGCGCGAGTTTTGCGATCACATTGCGCAGCATCGGGGCATCACTCGAAAAACGTGACAAGGGTGTCGCTTGGCCATCGACGCGCAAAATCATGGCTACATCACCACCGCCCATGGAATCAATCAGGGCTTGGGCCTTGGCTTTGGCGGTATCAAATCGAGTTACCGCTGCGCCGGCTGCCGGCGACGCTGAATCAGTGTTGCTATCGGCAGCACCGCCATCGATGGCACGCATCGAGGCTGATGCGTCAATAATCACGATGACATTGCGGGCGCTGCGATTTGTGCCGCCCAAGGTTGGGTCCAGCACCGCAAAAAACAGCAGACCCAAAATCAGCAGCATCAAGAGGAGCGAGATCAGCCGTTTGAGTTGTTTCCACAGCGCATTCGAATCCTTTTGATCGAGCACGCGTTCCCAGAGTTTGGCAAAGGGCACTTCGAAACGCCGGCGTCGCATTTTTATGACGTACGCCAACAGTGCCAGGGCGGCAGCGCCCAACGCAGCGTAGGTCCACGTGGTCATGGCAATCGGGCCAAGGAAGTTCATCGCAGAAATCCCCCGCTGCGGAAAATCTTAAGCACTAATTCATCAAATGGAATCGCAGTCTGGGTGCGAAAAAACGGCATCGAGCGTTTGGTGCAAAACGACTCAAGCTCACCGCAATAACGCTCATGCTCGCGCATGTACGCGTCGAGGATGGATTTTGAAATGGTGACTTCTTTGGTTTCGCCAGTTTCGCAATCCACCAGGGTCAGGTCGCCATGTAACGTCGGTGCGGCTTCGCGCTGGTCGTAGACTTGCAGCACGAACGGTTCAAACTTGTTGTAGCGCAGCGTGTTGATACCAGCTTCAAAGCCGGCCGGATCGTAGAAATCCGAAATGACAACAGCCAGGCCGCGACGTTTGTTCTGGGTGACAAACTGCTTCATGCAATCGGCCAGCGCAGTCTGTCCGCCAATCGGACAATTTCGCAGGAAGTCAAAGACACCGAAGATTCGATTTTTGCCGCGCGACGCGGGCAATCGATCCATCAATTTGCTGGCGAATGGAATAATCGAAACCCGATCAAGATTGGCGAGCCCGACATACGTCAGGGCTGCGGCAACTTGCATGGCGTAGTGCAACTTTGGCGGTGTGCCAATGGCCATCGAATCTGAGACGTCGATCAGAATATAGATGTGAAGGTCTTCTTCTTCTTCGAACAAGCGCAGTAACAGCTTGTCGAGTCGGCCGTACAGATTCCAGTCGATGTAACGAAAATCGTCGCCGCGCGCATACGTGCGATGGTCGGCGAACTCAATGCCCGAACCGATCTTCCGGGTCCGGCGCTCAGCGCGCAGCGTGCCTGCAAATACTTTGCGTGACACTAAGTGCAAATGTTCGAGGGTTTTGAGAAACCGATCGTCGAACAGCGTTGACCGGTCGGCAACGCGAGGATCACGAGCGGTTGGCCCGACGCCACTCGCGGCGGGGCCTGCCTTACCAGTTGCCTGAGGCCGCGCTGCATCAGCTGGGCGATTGATTGCCACCGGCTTGTTTCTTTCTAGCTCTCACGCGTGGCTTTGAGGATTTCACGGATGATGGCGTCAGCTTTGACACCTTCCGCTTCACCCTCAAAATTCAGAATCAAGCGATGGCGTAAGGCCGGCACTGCAACGTGGCGAATATCATCGATCGCCACCGCATAACGCCCTTCAAGTAGCGCTCGAATTTTGGAAGCCAAAATCACAGCCTGCAAACCGCGCGGCGATGCGCCATAGCGTAGATATTTTTTCGAGTTAGGCGTGGCTTCGGCGTTTTCTGGGTGCGTGGCCAACAGGACCCGCACGGCATAGTCTTGAATCTGGCGCGACAACGGCACTTTACGAACTAGCTCGCGCATTTCCAAAATGCGTGACTTGTGGATGACACTTTTAGGCGCTGGTGGTTTGTCACCGGTGGTGCGATCCAAAATGGTGTGCAACGAATCACGATCGGGAAAGTCGACGACGAGTTTGAAGAAGAACCGGTCGAGTTGCGCTTCGGGCAGTGGATACGTGCCTTCCATTTCCAACGGGTTTTGCGTCGCAAGCACAAAGAATGGGCTTTCGAGCCGATGGGTAGTTTTGGCGACGGTAACGGAACCTTCGCTCATCGCTTCGAGCAGAGCGGACTGAGTCTTGGGGGTCGCGCGGTTGATTTCGTCGGCCAATACGATGTTTGCAAAAATCGGCCCACGTTGAAATTCGTAGCGTTTCGCGCCGTTGTCCTCGACGATGACATTGGTGCCAACGATGTCAGCTGGCATCAAGTCGGGGGTGAATTGAATGCGCGAAAACTGCGCATCGATACAATCCGCTAACGTACGCACCAACATCGTCTTGCCTAAGCCCGGGACGCCTTCGAGCAAGGCGTGGCCACCACCTAACAGACAGGTCAAGACCCCTTCGACGATGGTGTCTTGCCCAACAATCATCTTGCCGATTTCTTGGCGCAGGGTGCGCAGGTCGGCTGTAAATGTTGCAACGGTGGCTTCGATCGCTTGGCTCATGCTAATTGGCTCCAGGGACAGGGGCGGGGGCAGGCGGTGCGCTCGATTCTTCGACGCGGCCGCTTGGGTGAATTTGGGTGAAGTAACGTTTGACGTAGTACTTGTAACTCGATGGCACTTTTTCGGTTCGCATGACTTCTTCGACAATGCGTTTGTAGTTGGCGTACACATCTTGGTAGCCACGACTGGCAAAGCCTTTTTGGGCAGCGGATAGAATCGTTTCCCGTCGCGACGGCCCTTTGCCACTCACGCCTTGCAAATCTTGATCTTTGGTGTTGCCGGTTTTACCGGTTGCCTCGCCAGTGAGATTGTCGTCGTGGCCAACACCGTAGGTGTCGCCACCAGGTTGATCGCCAGGACCGCCTTGGCCTGGTTTTCCTTGGCCTTGCCCCTGACCTTGGCCTTGCCCCTGACCTTGCCCTGGTTTATTACCTTGCCCTGGTTTCCACGCTTGGCCCGAGCCTTTTTGGCCTTGCGCGCGCTTCGAGAAGTCTTGCTGTTTGCCTTGCTTATTAAATGGGTCCTTCGGACCTTTGTTGCCTTTTTGTTTGGCGCGGCGCATCGCTTCTTTGAGGTCTTCCATTTGCGAGGCGACCTTCTTTTGTGATGCTTGTTTGCGTTGTTCTTGATCAACCCGGCCAGTTTCGCGTGCCGCATCTTTCATGTTGCGCGCAGCTTGCTGCTGTTGGTCTTTTTGCTCTTGCTCAGACTGGTTGGGTTTCTTCTCCAGTTGTTCGGCGGTTTTGCCCATGTCGCGATGCAGCCGCTTGAGCGCGCTTTGCTGTTCTGAATCTTGCTTTTCCTGCTGCTCTTTTTGCAGCTTCTTGAGCTCGTCCTTTTTCTTTTCTAAGCGACGATCAGCTTCGGCTTGCTGCTCAGGCGTTTTGGCTTTGTCGCGATCTTTTTCCAGCTTGCGGATTTCATCCTGCATTTTTTGCTGTTGCTGTTGTTGCTGCTTTTGATCCTGCTGCTTTTTCTGTTCTTGTTTTTGCTCAAACTGCTTTGCCGCATCTTTGAGTTGCTCGGCGAGTTTTTGCTGTTGCTCTGGTGTGAACTCTTGCTTTGCCAATTTCTCAGCGAGTTTTTCGAGCTCTTGTTTGGCCTTTTCAAGTTCGTTTTTGGCCAAGGCTTCACCCAGTGATTTGGTGATTTCGTTTTTTTGCAATTGTTTACCGGTTTCGGCCAACTGCTTGTCGATTTCTTCAGGATTTGGCTCAGGCGCCGCTTGTAACTGCTCTTGAGCTTTTTGCAGCTGTTCCAGCATCTGTTCTTTGGTCAGCTCACCGCGCTCGGCCATTTCGAGCATCTTTTCAACTTTAGCAACGAAGTCGTCGAGTTCCTTAACGTGGTCTTTGTTTGCGGTAGCGCGTAGGTCAGCAAGTACCGACTTGATGTATTCTTTGTCTTGCGGATCGAGGGCAACTGCTTCGGTGCCATGAAACCGTTGGTCTTTAGGATCGACAATCACCAGCGGCAGTGATGCCACTTTGGTCTGGTTGCGAAATAACGTAATCGCGCTGTCGCCCAGATTGGCCGTGGGTGGAATTTGCACCGTGATCGCGGTGTCGCCCCAGCGCCGAATTATACCTAGTTGCTGCGAGCCATCGAGGCCAATGACAACCGTCATATTCGGTGGTGTAGCGCCGCCTGTTGGGTGACCAAACCCGACGCCCGAAAGCATCACGGTGGTGCCGGGTGGTGCGTGGTCAGGCGTAACCGAGGTCAGTTGTATCGCGGAGTGGTTGGGTGGCATGGTCAACCCGGCGGCTAAGGCCGAGATGATCAGAAACCCAGCGGCCACCGAGGCATCTTTCGGTCGGGTGAATGGGGTTGCCAATCGAACATTGGCTTTGGGCACTGCTTGGATTGCGTCGCGGATCGCCGCTGCGCGCAATTCATCGGTGGTTGCGTCGGTAGTTGTGTCAGCATCGCGATCCGTGGCAAATGCAATTGCCGTCGATAACCGGTCGGCCAGGCCGCTGGAACGATCGATTCTGCGCGCGATACGCTCGGCACTCGGGACCCGCCACGCGCCAGCCAACGCACCCACTACAAGCGCAAGCCCTGCACAGCCACAAAGTAGCCAGCCTACTGTCGGCGAAAAAAGTTCAATGCGGGTGCCAAAGATGGCCCACAGCGCGATAGCTGAGGCGACGATTGCGGCGGTTGTTACACCATTGATTGCACCTTGCCAACGTAAACGTCGACGCGCTGCAGCGACTACCTGCAAAACAGGCTCGGACGATGGCATGACTTGCGGTGTACTCATGGCGCTCCCGGGATGGGCAACAGGGATAACAACTAAGATAGCATCAACATTCCACGCGTCAGCCTACGCGATGATCTAACGACGATGAGTTATTGAGACAACCGAACCTGGATTTCGTTGCATCTTGACGTCGGCAATTGCATGTGAATGATAGCATCGCTGTATGGGTCGGGCAGGTCGTCACCACATCGTAGCGGCGTTGAGCCAAGCCCAACGCAATTGCGACCCGGTAGAACTTGTCGGCGGTCAGGTGTGGGATTTTGTAGGTTCACGGCCGTTGTTTGTGTTGGCCGTGGGAAAATCCGCGCTGGCAATGGCCCACGGAGTCACTGGTCGCGTGCCCGTCGCTGCCGGGTTGATTGTGTCGCCCGATGATGATGGGCAGGCTGCATCGGGTTTTGAGCGCATCATGGCTAGTCACCCATTTCCAGATCAACGTAGCGAACGCGCTGCGCAACGCGCCTTGGACTTTGTTCGCGCCGTGCCGGCCCACGGTGTAATGCTTGCGCTGATCTCGGGTGGCACATCGTCGTTACTGGCGGCCCCCATTGCTGGGCTGGATGTGTACGCGAAAGTGCAACTCATTCGAGCGCTGATGGTTGCAGGCGCGACGATAACAGAACTCAACACTGTGCGGGCCGCACTTTCCTCGGTGAAGGCTGGAGGCTTGGTGGTCGACTGCGCTGCACCGGTTGTGACATGGGCGATCAGTGATGTTCCTGGCGATGACATCGGAATAATCGGTTCGGGCCCAACAGTTGGTGATTGGGTCGAGGTTGATTCGGCGATGCCAACATATACGGCGCTGCCGGGGGCGGCGTCGCGGGTGGTGAAACGGTTTGGCCTCGAAGTACCCGGCGCAGTAGCCCTGCAACCGTTGCGGACGGTGCCTGCGATTCGGCGTGCGGATGTCGCGCGAGTTGTCGCGCCGCGCCAAGCTTTAGCTGATGCACTTGCGCTTGCGCTGTTGGCAAACCAGTCAGTGATTCGGTTGTCGCTCGACGCTGATATCGCAGCGGTGGCGCACGCGATTGCCGCAAGTTTTGCTAAGCTACAACCCGGGCAGTGGTTGGTTGCGCATGGTGAACCAACCTTGCGGTTACCAACGAGCGCTGGACCTGGTGGCCGAATGCGCGACCTAGCATTGCGATTGGCAATCGAGCTGGCGGGTGTACCGGTCCACGGGTTGGCGATGGCCAGCGACGGTTGCGATGGGCTATGTCCAGCTGGGCCCATCGCTGGTGCTTGGTTCGATGCCACAACCGTGGCACGCGCCGAAGCGTTGGGTTTCGATGTTCGCCTTTGTCGCGACAGCGCCGCTAGCGCTGAGATTTTTGCAGCACTTGCTGACGAGTACGCGCCTGGTTTGACCGGACAAAATTACGCCGATGTCGTGGTGCTGCAACGTCTGCCCGGGTAAGCGAGCGTGTCGCTACCTGCGCTATTTGGTTTTCGGTTTGCCGCCACTGCCGCCGCCCGGTGCCTTGGCTGCGCCGGCATTTGCCGGCACTTTAATTTTCTCAGTTAACGTCAGGGCGGTTTTGACTTCGACCATAATGCCGTCCGAGATGCCGAGTTCAAGGGCGCGTTCAACGTACTTCTGAGGGCCTGTTTCAATTTCAATGTACGGTTTGTCACCGTGGTATTGCACTAGTGCTTCGCGAATCGCTAGCACATCTTTTTTCTCGTCGAGTACGATATCCGCATTGGCGCTGTAGCCAGCGCGGACGTAAATATTGGCTTTGGCGACCAGCGAGGCTTTGATTTCAAACTGAATCGAGCCGTCGATTTCTTTGCCTTTGGGTGCGATGTATTCGAGTTTGCCTTCGAATTGATCTTTATCGAGCGCGCCGATCTTAATCGTCAGCTTCATGCCTTCTTTGACTTTAGCGACTTCGGATTCGTCGACGCGGCCTTCGAAAATCATGTCATTCATGTCGGCAATTGTGGCGACGGTGGTGCCAGGATTAAAGTTGTTGGCTGCAATCACGGAGAAGCCAACTTTGACAGGCACATCAATCACGGTGCCATCCGAGGTGGCGGCAACGATGACATTCGAACTTTTACCCTGGCCTGCAGTTTGGCCGTCTTTGACAATCTGCAAATTCGAGCTGGCCAACGAAACTTCTTGTTTGCGCAATGCAAATTCAGTTCGGAAACGTGCCACTTCGGCATCGGCAATGACGCCTTGTTTGAGCAGGCTTTCATTTCGTTCAAGTTCGCGCTGAGCGTTTTGCACCGCAATTTGCGCAGTGCGTACATCGGATTGCGCTCGGTTCAGCGCTCCAGCATCTGGGGTGATGTCGATTTTTGCCAGGGCCGTGCCGAGTGTGACTTGTTTGCCGGCTTCGACATACAGCTCGGTAAGCACACCGGTGACTTTGGGTTTTACTTCAACTTCACGGCGCGGCACGATCGACCCGGTTGCCACGGTCTTGCGAACGATGGACGTGCGTTGCGCCACTTCGGTGGTGAACACGGTGGGTGGTTTTTTGGATCGCTGATACATCCACAAAAATGCATAGCCGATCAGCAGCGCAAGTAACAAAGCAAAAATTCCAAGAATAATTCTACGCATAACTCTCACTCGGCGCGTAGCGCCTCTACCGGTTTGATCGACGCCGCGTGATACGCGGGAATAATGCCAGCAAATCCACCAGCGGTTACCAGAATGGCAAACGCCCAGCCAACGGTTGAAAGCGCCACGTTGGGTGCGCCGAACGGGAACGACGGCCCAACATTTTCAAGTAGCTTGACCAGCAGCGCCATGATGCCGATGCCGGCGGCAATGCCTAAAACTCCGGCAGCCCCGGTGAGGACCACGGATTCTTTGATCACCATGACAATGACCGACCAAGGGCTAGCTCCAAGCGCTTTACGAACGCCAAATTCTTTGGTGCGTTCTTTGACGGTAATCAACATGATGTTGGTGACGCCGATGACGCCAGCTAGCAAGGTTGCGACGCCAACCACCCACATCATTAAGTTGATGGCCACAAACATGCTGGTGGTTTTGCGAAAGAATACAAATGCATTAAATGAATTGATGGCCAATTCATCGGTGGGTGCCACGCGATGACGGCGGCCGAGCA
>JAYWHS010000534.1:0-3556 GCA_043777635.1 Kofleriaceae bacterium
GATGCCAAGGGCAAACCCATCGCAGTGCATCAAGTGACGCTGGACCAAGCCAAAGCAAGCTGGCAGCTCAACCACGCGCTCAAATTCGATCCCAATGTCGCAGACTGGCAACACCGAGTCGTGCTCGTTGCGCCTGATCAACCGTGGCCGTCGGGCATGCGAGGCAAAATCATCCTCAAAGCGGGATCCCCGTCGGCGGAGGGGCCACGCGTCACGACCAAAACCAGTGCAGCGGGCTTCACGATTGCACCTATGTTTCGCGTGCTTGGGATCGCATGCGGCGACAACAAACCTAAACGCTTCAACGCACGCTGCGCCACCGACGAGCCGATTACCGTCGCTTTCAACAATCATATCGACCCGGCCTCGTACAACGATAAAAGCGTGACGTTTGCCAGTGGCAAGCACCAGACGCTCAACGATTCTCGTATTTGGATCGCCCCACCCGACACCTTAGGCACGCCGCTCAAAGTTGAAGTCGCGCCATCATTGGTCGACATCTACGGCCAACCGTTGCAACTCGAAACACCGTCGACGTTTAGCCAATATCGCGCCGTGCATCCGGATCACTATTCGCCCGAGTTTGAAGCGTCGTCGGGCTTGTTAATACTCGACCCGCGGTTCGAAATCCCGCAGTGGGTGGTACGCGGCCGCGCGCTTAGCGCCGTGAAAATCGCGTTGTATCGAGTTGAGCCGAAAGACTATTTCGCCTTTGCCAAAACCGAAAACTATGGCTACCAAGAAGCCGACGACTTCGACGCCTTCGACGATGGATCGCCGGTGCGCAGCGGAAAGCAACGCGTGGTGCCCATCGGCAAAAAAGTCTACGAAACCACGGTCGCCGTCGGCGCGCAAAGCGAAGCGATCATCCGCGTTGATCTACGCAAAGGCCTACCCGCCGCAGGCGTTGGCCACTTGGTTGCCATCGCCGAGCCAATTGAAACCGGGTTAGCCAAAAACAAAAACCACAACCAAAAGCTAGAGCCGGTGCGTGCGAGGATTCAAGTGACCAAACTCGGCGCATCGGCACGTATCGATGGTGACGACGCACATCTGCAAGTGTACGGCGTCGATACCGCGCACTCACTCGCACCGGTGGCAAATGCCAGCACTCAATTGCTGCGCAGCGATGCGACGACATTTACCGGTAACGCCACCGACGCAACGGGCGCTGCCAAACTGCCACTGCCGCCAGCGCCACCTGCGAACGCCAAGCCACGCAAAAACAACCTCAGTGCGTTGCTGTTGGCAACTGCGGGCGCCGACAGCGTTTTTGTCAACGTCTCCACAGTGGAGCGCGCGATCCGGGTGCAAGACACGCTTTGGTATGTGACCGACGATCGCAAATTGTACAAGCCCGGCGAAATGTTTTATCTCAAAGGCTGGGTTCGCAACTTGCTGCATGCACCGGCTGCTGCGCCGCAAATTCCAACCGTCGGGCAAACCGTTACATATACCATCGCTGACAATCGTGGCGCGCCGCTGGCCAAAGGCACGGCAACCCTGTCGTCGCAAGGCGGCTTTGATCTAGCGGTAAAACTGCCAAGCAACAGCAATCTCGGTGGTGCGACGGTGACGTTGACGACCAACCAAACAACCTATAGCCATTGGTTTCGAATCGAAGAATTCCGCACGCCTGCTTATGCCGTTGCGCTTGAAGCCGACCTCGCATTTGCTGGCAGTCAGCCGGTCTTCGTCGGTGACCAAGTCGAAATGCGAACCGAAGCCAGCTACTACGGCGGTGGTAAACTCGCAGGCGCAGGTTTATTGTGGAACGCAACGCTGACCGAAACCCGCTTCACCCCGACGAGCTGGAGCGCGTATACGTTTCAAGCATTTCATCGCGCACGCGATCGGCATAACTCCACCGATGGCCAAAGCCAAACCTCGCTTGGCCCTGATTCAGCGAACACGGCGCGCTTCGGTATCACGTCGCTGCATGAAAACCGTCCGGCGTTGCTGCGTGTCACCGCTAGCGTTACCGACGTTGATCGCATGACCATAAGGGCCGAAGCACGATCCATTCTTGTGCATCCTGCAGCGCTCTACGTTGGCTTGCGGGCCAAGCCCGATGTGGATGATACGGTTGAAATCATCGTCACCGATCTCGACGGCAACCCAGTGGCGAATCAGCCCGTGGCACTCACCATCGAGGGGCAAGTCGGCAATGCGTGGGATCGCGCAGGCGTGAAGGTTGTTGACACCCAACATTGCAACGTGACCAGCAAAACCACGCCGGTAAGCTGCCCGGTCAAAAAGAAAGACCTGCTTACTCGCTACTTGGTAACCGCAGCGATCACCGATGCCATGGGCCGGCGCAACGCGGCAGATTTTGTAATGCCATGGTCGACGCCGCAATCGCAGGTGATTCAGTTTTCGGCACGAGTAGACAAAGACCTGTATCGCCCTGGCGACAAAGCCAAGCTATCGGTGTTTGCCAAAGATGTACCCGCGATTGCAACGCTGACCATTTCCAAAAACGGCATCGTGTCGGAGCAGCAGATCGTTTTGCAGAAGCAGCAAACCACAATTGAAATCCCAATCGAAAGCCGTTACTTGCCGAACGTGCATGTCGATATTGAATGTTTGCAACGAGTGCCAGCCGCAGCGGGGGCTTCGCCACAAGCTAACCTGCCACCGCAAATCCAACGCTCGACCCAATCGCTCAGCCTTCACGTTGATATCGAAAGCGCACGCCTTGATGTCCGCACGCGAGCTTTAGCCGCGCGCGTTGCGCCAGGCGCAAATGCGACCTTCGAAGCGGTCGTTACCCGCGCTGGTAAGCCGGTTGCAAATGCCGAAGTGGTGCTCATTGCCGTCGACGAAGCGATCTTGGCGGCCGCTGGCGCTGTGTTTGAAGATCCACTTGCGCCTTTTTACCCAGATGCCAACGATCACATCGAAAGTGCATCGACGGTTGGGCTGTTGGGATACGACGACGCATTGTTACTTGGCGAACCCGGCGTGTCACGCAGCAAGCTTGACCCTGACCAAGACTTTGGCTACGGATCTGGTGCTGGCGGCTTGAGCGGCTTCGGCTCGGGTGGCGGTGGCGGCTTCGGCTTCGGCAGTGACGTGGTGGCTGCACGCAGCGACTTTCGAGCCAACGCGCTGTTTGCGCCGACTCTCAAGACCGATAGCAACGGGGTGGTCCGCACCACCGTCAAAATGCCAGAGAATCTCACGCGCTTTCGGATCATCGCGTTGGCGTCGTCGGAAACCGGCTATTTCGGCAAAGGCGAAAACGCCATCACGGTGCAGCGCCCGCTCAATATCCGAGCCGTAGCGCCACGCTTCTTGGTGCAAGGCGATCGTGTCGCTGTGCCGTTTGTGGTGCAAAACCTCACGGACAGCGCAGCGACGATCAACGTTGCCGCGCGCGCAGCGAACTTGAAGAATACCGGCGTACGCGGCAAACGCGTGACCATCGCAGCCGGCGAACGCGCTGAAGTGCGGCTCGATTTTGCGACTGCAGCCCAAGGCACCGCAACGATTTCGGCGATTGCACAAGCAGGCACCGATGCCGATGCTGTCACGGTAACGTTGCCGGTCTATG
>JAYWHS010000535.1:0-3546 GCA_043777635.1 Kofleriaceae bacterium
CGGCGCTCGCAGTGTGTATCGGTTGCTCATCGAATCGCGGCCAGGCGGCCTCGCCAACGCTGCCGTGCATACCCGCGCGATCAATTTTCTGTATTCCGTACCTGGTTACAATGGCGGCTTGATGGGCGACGGTTCGCAAGCCACCTGCAACGGTCATAACTCGCCCTACCGTGCGCTACAATCCATTCAAGAAACCGTCACCGGCACAGGGCTCGCTGCGGTGACCTTGCCAGCAGTGACCTTTGACTATGGCACCTCGGTGATCGACCGTAGTACGGCCTCTGGTATCGCCATTCTCGGCTTGGGAACCCGCGCAGAAACTGGCGGTTCCAACCGTCGCCCGGGCGTCACGTACATGTGGACCGACATGAACGGTGATGGCCGGCAGGATCTGCTCACAGCCACCACCGATGCCCTCGACGGCAATGGCTACATCACGAAGTGTCGAGCGACCTGGTATCCAAGCGGCAATACCTCACAACCCAACAGCCTCGACTTGCCGACGTTGCCGTGGGGGAATCCGAATGGCAAAGGCTGGCCGAAAGATTGCACCTTAAATTACCAATTTGCTGGGTTAGGCAATTATGGACAACCCTCGAATAATTATCTCAACTACCGTTGGCTCGACACCAACGGCGATGGCCGCACTGACTTGGTGGCCACCCTCGAAACTGTGATTGCGGGCGGACTATTTTGGCCGGAGTTCCTTAGCGATCTCGGCGGCCAGCTTCCTTTTGGCCTGCCACCGCACCCCGTCAACAGCAGCGGAGCGCGCGCGTGCCCCAATCCAGTGGCTGCGCCCGCACTATGCGCGCGGTTGCAGAGCACCACCTGTACTGCCAATCCGAGCACCAGCGGCAATTGTCCAGTTGGTGCAATTTGCAGCATGAATATGGCCAATATGAGCAGTTGCATCGCGGGCAACCGGGCGTGCGCGATGGATGAAGCCGGGTACGCCGCCTCAACGTCACCAGCATGGCTGGATGATCCTTATAGCGGTGCGTACAATCATAACCATCCCTACCATCGCTGCGGCTTGTATCCTTGGTTTGTGTTTGGCAACACCGTCGATACCAACGGTGTGACTACGTTGGCCACAACCGCTGCAATCAAGTGGCAGCCGGTGGGCCTTGATTCAGAACAAGCCGACGATTCGCTCACCGGCTCCAACAGCGGTTCGCGGAAATCAGTAATGGATCTCAATGGCGATGGCTTGTTTGATGGCTTTAACGTTGGAATGGTCGATGGCATCGCGCCGTCGTGGTGGTGGAACACGTTCCTCAACGATGGCACCGGCACGTTGAATCAAACCAACTTTATGTTTCGCAGCCCTGACGGCGTTGACATTCAACGGTCAGATTTCATTGTCGGAGCTGTGGAAGCCTTCACCAACGAAAATGATCGCGATTTGCTCACGACATCCGGTTTATTCGATTTAAACGGCGACGGGCTGCCAGATTTTGTGTCACGTCACAAGCTAGCCGGCAGTGCTAGTTATTCAGCCCCGGTCAACGTTGCGTGGAATGACGGCACATCCATCCGCCTAAAAAAATATGCCGATGGGGTGCGCGGCGAATTTGATTTGCCAACTTCAATTTTTAGCATGGGTCGGCAACGCGTCGATGGTACGTATGTGCCTGGCAATAGCGGCAAACATGGCAGTCCTGGGTATTTTTCGACCGGCGACAAATACACGATGGAGCGCTTGCTCGACGTCGATGGCGATGGCCGGGTTGATTTATTGTCGCAGGGCAATTCGATTACCAATCCGTTAATGGTTTCCTACAACCTGGGCGGCACGTTCAAAGCGCCGGTGCCGATGTTGGGCGTCGGCATGACCGCCTCCCAACGTGTGCGGGTCAACTTAGGGGACTGGTTTATCACCGCAGACTTTGCCGATCTCGACGGCGATGGTTTAGTCGAGTACTACAAATCGCCCACTACCACGAGTTCGACCACGTTTGGTTATCGACACGATCCGGCCGGCAAGCCGCCGCGTTTGTTACATACGATTCGCAACGGTTACGGCGCGACTACGATGGTGACATATGCCTCAATGCAGGATGCGACCACGGTGGTGCAAGGTGGCGCCACGGTGAGCCCGAAAGCTCAATGGGTAGTGAAGTCGGTGACCAACACGGACGATTTTACCCAGACCAGTGAGGTCGCTGGCAGCGCGGCGTATGCTGCGACGACGACGTACAAATACATTGGGCCACGTTATCTGCAAGACGACGAAGGCCGCTACGGATTTCGCGGTTTCAATGAAGTTCAAACCTTCGGCGCGTCAGGCGCCGCGACGATTGCCAAGTACGGTTACAACGACTGGTCGGGCCGGCAAATCGCCACGATTGTCGTGCCGGTCGTTGGTTCTGGCATCAGCGCCTCAACGCTGGTCAGCAGCGTCAGCACGACCGAGTATCAAGCTTTCACCATGTTTAGCGGTGCGCTCATCACGTACCATCCTGTGATCAGCCGCAGCTTCGTTTGCACCAACACGCAAACCGAAGATACGTGCAGCAAAAGCGGCATTCCGGTGGCGTTTACCAAAACCGTTACTACGATGGCACCAGCAACGATCGGCGCCATCACTACGCCTGCTGGCGGCTCACCCGGGCAGCAACTCGGCTGGGTGCCAACCACCACCCGACTACAAGGCGCAGGACTTGCGGCGGATGGCGACCGACTCAGTGAACAAGATTTCTTTTTGCTCGCCGATGCGAACAACTATCGGATGCGCCCAACCCGTAGTGAGAAATATTTCATTAGTGGTGGTGGAAAATCCAAGTTAGCGCGCAGCTTGATCGGTTGGGATGCAACGTACAAACAAGCATTAACGTCGACCGTGTGGTTCGATAGCGGCAGCAGCTCGGCAACGTCGTCGACAGAGTACGACGCGTTTACTGGCAATGTGAAAAGTACCAAAAATCCGATCCAACAGGCCGGCGGCTTAAAAACCACGTTTGCGTACGACGCCGATAAGCTTTTCGTCACCGACGAAGTCAATGAGCTTGGCCACAAAATGCAATACGAGTGGGAGCCAGGTACTGGCAGCAAAGTTGCCACCATCGGTCCCAATGATCGGACGTGTATAACCGCTTGCCCACCGATTACCCCGACCTCGCCTGAGCGCGCTCGCGAAGAGCGCCGGATTACAATTGATGCACTAGGTCGCACCGTCGAAAGCAAAGAAACAGCTTCGGATCAAGGTGAATTCTACACGCTGTACACCGTGGGCACCGCCACGTACAGCAATCCCGATTTGGTCGCGAGCCCGAAAGTGCCGAGCAAAGTGTTGCAACAATCGTTGCTGACCATTGGTGGCACGGTGTGGGTCAAAGGTTTGGCTGAAACCGACGGCCACGGCCGGCCGTTGCGCACAATTTCATATTCGCAAGGCGCTGCGCCGTTTGATTCGATCACGTCGTACACGTTTGCCAGCGACGGCAAACGCAATACGGTGGCAATGCCGGATCCAACGTTGAACACTGCAGCCACGGTGCGTTATGTGTACTTGTTTGATTCGTTGGGTCGCGCCAAACAATT
>JAYWHS010000536.1:0-3544 GCA_043777635.1 Kofleriaceae bacterium
CATAATGTTATCGGGCTTCAAATCGCGATGCACAACACCCCGGCGGTGCGCGAGTTCAATTGCGTTGCAAACTTGCATGAGAATTTCTACATGCCGACCCAACCGATCGCCGCTGTGATCGCGCCAGGCCGCGTGATCGTCATGATAAATCAAGGTCGACCACGGCACCCCTTGCACGCGCTTCATGACCAACATCGGGCCATCGTCGCCACGGCCCAACGCGTAGGCAGGCACAATGTTGGGATGCTCAAGCGAACCGGTGATTCGCGCTTCGCGAATCAATGCGGCGCTTTCACCCTTGTTCAACTGATCAGGCCGCACCCGCTTGACAGCGACGGTGCGATCAAACACCCGCTGAATCGCCAAGTCGACCCGCCCCATACCACCTTCGCCGAGCAGCCCGATCATTTTCAGATCGGCTTCGCCGTTGGGCGTCGCGGTGCTAGCGCGCGCGCCAGCAACATGGAGAAAGGGCAGCGTGAAACCCTCAGGCGGCGCGGCCTGAAATGTCTGGTTATCGGTTGGTCCAGCAAAGTCACCGGTTTGATACGACTCGGCCGGCCGGGTGCGCAGCGTTTCTCGCGGCGCTGGCAGCACGCCCTTAAAGGTAACTTGAAGCTGCGCCAGCGTAGAGGCGAGAGCTTCTGACGAATTGTTTGCCACGGTTAACTATCGCGTAGTTAGTGACGGTTGCAAACTGAGCCAAGAGCCTTTCGACGAACGACGCGAGTACAGGCCATCTGCTAGCGACCGACAACTTTGCGCCAGCTGGCGCGCTCGCTGCACCGGTTCCACCAGGCCATCACATGCGGGTACTTCGCAACAATTTCTTTGGCTGGGGTCGGCATGACATATTCGACGTACGGCATAAAGCAAATATCGGCGAGGCTAAAACCCGAGGCGACCAAGTACTCCGAGGCAGTGAGTTGCTTTTCCATGACAGTGAGCGCCACGTTGAGCGCAACCTCCGCAGCCGCCAGAACAGCCGGCTCTTGTGGACGGCCAAAAATATGGTGATAAACAAACTTCATCGCGTGGGTGGTGAAGTTCGAGGTTTCAATGCTCATCCATTGATCCATCAACGCGCGGTGTTGCGGGTTGTTTGGCACCAAATTGCCGGCAGTTTTGTCGTTGATGTAGCGAATAATCGCGCGTGATTCGTACAGTTCAAATCCATCGTCATTGATGGTTGGCACTTGGCCAAACGGCTGGCGCGCCATGTGTTCCGGCGCTTTGTGTTCGCCTTTGGTTATATCAACCATCACAAATTCGTATGGCGTGTTGGTTTCAGCGAGGGCGGTAAGGACTTTACGAGTGCAGGTGCTGGCTGGATGAGCGAAGACTTTGATCATGTAGAATCTCCTTGAGTAGCCGGCACGGTAGCACGAAGTCTCGCGGGCGCACGACCATCGATGCATCGGCCGATCGAAACGGAATAAACACCAGACGGCCGATGTTGTATCGCCCCCTATGAAACTGCCTTTACTTGCAATGAGTCTGCTTGCCGTCGTCACGTTGCTTGGCTCTGCATGCGGTGGCCAACCGGTCGGAGCGCATTCAACCGCGACCCAAAGCCTTACTATTACGCGGATTGCCCGCGAAGAATTACATACCGCGATGGACCAAGGGCATGCCGAAGCTGGCACCATCGTCGCGCTTGACCTTGACACCGGTGCGGTGTTGGCAGCAGTTGGCCGGACCTCCGCTGGCGACGACGATACCTTGGCGACCAAGCAAACCTGGATCACCGGCTCCACGCTCAAGACCTTCACGCATGCGATCGCGCTTGACGCTGGCGCTGTCACACCTGAGACGATGCTCGACTGCCGGACCCGCAGCTGGGGCGAGCAAGCGATGGAAGATTCTTCACCGCACCAAGACCTGTCGGTCCGCGATGCGCTCGCAGTATCGTCAAATGTCGCAGCGTCACGTATCCTCGACAGCGTTGGGTTCGCGCCTTGGCTGGTCGGCATCAAACGTTTTCACCTTGGTGATGCGCCAGCGGTGTGGCCAACAATCACCGACGGTACGAGCTACGAAGCGGCAATGTTGGCGTCGGGTGAACTTGGGCCAGCAACGCCGCTACAAGTGGCCGCAGCGTATGCCGCAATTTTTCGCAACGGCAGCTACGTACCACCGGTGGCCGTTGGAGCACTGGCTGGCAAGCCGGAACCCACGATGAGCGCCGACACGGCTCAAACCATGATCGGCTTGCTCGAAAATGTCATCACCAGTCCGATTGGCACGGGCCACAATGCGGCTATTCCCGGTCATCGCGTCGCAGGCAAAACCGGCACGATGCCTTACGATGAGGATCGGATGTATGGCAGCTTTGTTGGCCTCGTCTTGGATGGGCCAAATATTGTGTTGATGGTTGGCCTAGTGTCCAGCGATGATGGGTACACCGGCGGCAAAGCAGCTGCACCGGTGTTTGCTAGAGTCATGCAACGCTTGATGTGAAGCGCGTTGGTGCGAGGTTTTCTACAAGCGGTGCCGACAAGCGCACCTCCGATTTCATCGAGTAGCTGAGCTTTGATCAATAGCTCACCCATGTACGAGTTCAAGATACGCCAACGTCACTAAGTAAGAACATGTCACTATGCGCTGCGTTCATTCCCATTGCCGTGCTTGCCACAACGTAGTACCCAGGCCAGGTGCGAACACCCATACTTCGAATAGCCTGTAGCGGTGCGTTGCTATCGACGCTGGGGTGTGGCCGCATGTTTACACCGCAACCTACCAGGCCGGCGTGGGCAAAGCCGCCGCAGGCGAGCGATGAGCAGCAAGCCGCACAGGCAGGTCGCGACGAGTCGCGCCAATCCGAAGTCAAGAATGCAGACGACGCGACGTTCTTCGCGATTGCCGGGGGACCAGCGCTAATCGCATTGGCGTTTGGGGTTGCCGAAGTACAACCGGAAATCGCGGTGGGTGTTCTTTTTAGTGGATTCATACTTGGGCCTTCCATGGGCCATTTTTACGTGGCTGGACGTCCCAAAATCACCACCGGCATGATTATCAGAGCTGCTGGGCCAGCGACGGTAGCCTTGGCAGCTTGGGGAATAAGCGAAACGGGTTACAGTGCAGGCCTCGACGGTTGGACGTTAGTCCAGCTCGGCGCTGTCACCGTGGCGTCAACACTGGTTATTGGAACATTTTACGATATCGTTTCGGCACGCGAGGCAGCGCACGAAGCTAACGCAAAAGCCAAGCTTCACAATCTTCGGGCGGCACCGTTACTGCTGCCTGCGAATCAAGCAACAGGGACTGGGACGGTAACGGGGTTCGCAGTTAGCGGCGCGTTTTAACTTGCAGACTTTCGGACTTGCGGACGGGCGGACTTGCGGACTTTCGGACTGCAGGACTTACCGTCGACACGCGGCCAGCTTTTGAGATAGCCGCACGATTTGCTAACTGCAGAAATTGGGGTGGCCTGCCCGATCGCGCACGGCCAGCGCCAACTCTGGCACGGTTGATGGGGTTTGAAATTTCGTTGGCACGGGCCCTGCGCGGTGGCGGGCATGACCCCAATTTCTTTGTTAGCAAA
>JAYWHS010000537.1:0-3543 GCA_043777635.1 Kofleriaceae bacterium
CTGCAAGGCGGAGTGCGAACCGGACCGGAGCATACTCATGTAATGTGAGGACCGGAAGCGCGGGTGAATTCATCGGCAAAGCCGAGGATTAGGGCATAGCCCTGTTGTAGACAACGCCGCAGATGGACTCCGCAACCGTTTAACCAGCCTCCTAGCGGCCGCGTTTACTCTTCGGCTTCGCCGGGCTAACTTCGGTAGGCTCCTTGCTCGGTGCTTGCCAGGCCGCAGGAGCGCCGTGGTGGGCAATGCCAAGTTTGATGCCGCCGAGGCGACGGTGTGACGAGGACAACGACAGCTTGGTACGAGCTTTGCCGAGTTGCATGCTTCAACGCTAAAGCCGGCTCGCACCTCGCGCAACTTTTTGTTGTAACTCGACCGCGCCCCCGTGATCTCGACACGGAGTACATCGTGGGCAAACGCAACTTCCGACGACAATTGTGTGCGCAGATGTAGGCAACAACCGACGACGTTTTGTGTTCGAGCATGCGTGATGGGTTGCACATCACACCGTCGCAGAGCGACAATAACCAGGTGAGTGAGCCACGCTTCCATGTATTTCTTGACGGTGCGATCGATAACACCTCCGATGGCATCGAAGAAATCGTCAGTGCAATCGCAAACCGCTACGGGCTCTCGGGTGCTGATCTGAAATCTCGCCTGTTTCAAGGCAAGGTTCGGGTCAAAGCCAATGTCGACCGCGCGACCGCAGAGCAATTCGCCAAAGATCTAGCCGCGCTCGGTGCGATCTCCTCGATTGCCCAAGCACCGGAGGCTGATGCAGCCGGCGTTGTGGGCCCAGCGGCACGGCCTTCATCGAGCGCCATGACCAGTGGCCTTTCCGCCGCAAGCAGTACTGCGAAGTCAGCGGCCAAACCAACTGGCAGCGGTTTTCAAAGTGGCTTATCGGCGGCCTACGCGCCCAAAACCGACGACGCAGTCAACTTTGGAGCACTCGAAGGTAACGATTCGATGTTGTCGTTATCGGCGCTTGATGGCCGGCTCGATGGCAGTGGGCCCAGAGATGGAGCGAGACCATCCGCCCGCGATGCTGCGAAATTTGGCCCTCCAGCCGACGACGATATGCTAACGCTGCAAGATGTTGCACCTCCGCCCAGTGCACGCACCAGCGGTACGATGGCGGTCGCAACCAACACGGCAAGTGGCAGCAACGTTAACCTTGCCAGCGCAAGTCGATTTGCGCCGCCAAGCGAAACCTCGGAAGCAGAAGTGACGCTCGCCGAGGATTTTGTACCACGCATGGCGCGGGGCCCGTCGTTGGCGGAAAAATCAATGGCAACCGCAAGCGCGGCCGCAGCACTCGTCGTCGAAGCCGCTACGCCGGTGCCGCGCCGTAGTCTGCGCGAACATTTTGCTCAGTGGCGTGTGCGCTTTGCAGTTGGCGTTGTAGTTGCGATCGTCGTCGGTTTAGTGCCCGCGATGATCGTCGGCGCGATGCGCGAAAGCGGCGCGTTTAGCGAAATCGATCGCAACGTGGCGCGCTTGCATGCGCAAGCCGAGACCTACGAAGCGTGGGAAAGCCTCGACCCCATGCGCGCTAGCCAACTCGAACGCAAACGCAGCGCGCGCCGCAATGCCACTGCACTGGCCATGGTGATTTGGAGTTTGGCCGGTGCCGGCGTGGCGTATGTTTGGTTTCGCCGTGTGCCTTGGCAGCGCTTGGTTGGTGACGACAGCGACGACGCTACCGCCACCGGCTAGCCTTCGACGACGTTTCACCAATACATATAAACGATGAAACCGACTGGCACAGCCAGACCAGCCAACACAAACCATTTGCCGCGACCGCGGATACCGCGTTCGCCTTTCATCATAGTCATGCCGGTGAGCGCCAGCACCACCAAGGCGATCGCAAAGGCATCGGCAACGTAGGTCCACACGCCTTTGAGCGAGTTCAGGTGCAGCGTATTGAGTTCAAACAAACCGCGGCGTCGCGACAATGCTTTGTAGGTGCCACGACCGGTGCGAATATCGACCCGGACTTCTTGGGCTTCGACCAAAAACACCCGAAACTCGACGGCCGACTCTTGAAAATGGCCCTTCACCGTCCGCGGATTGATGGCCAGTGCAGCGACGACGTGGTCCTTCATCGCCTGCAGCGGATCCGGCGTTGCATCGACTGGCAACGGCCCGACATCGACGGTGCGATTATCAAAACGATAGTTTGGATTCCAATCGTCGAGGTGATTCACCGCGAAGCCTGAAATCGCGTACGTCAAGGTCAAAGCCACCGCGACGTAACCGAGATCGCGATGCACCGCGCGAAACCACTTGCGCCATTTTTTGCGCAGCTGCGCAGTGAACGAATCAGCGACCACGTTACTTCTGGTCGCGAATTACTGCACCAGTGCCATCGAGCCGCAATTGCGTCGACGGTTTGGTGATCGATGCTGGATCGTAAGCCGTACCGTATTCTTTGGCTTGCTCTTCGGCCATCGCTTTGGTTTGTTCCATGGTCAGCTCGTTCACTGCCAATACCCCTTCAGCGACGGCAAATTGCCCTTTGGCTTCCATTGGGAAAACCATATCGCCGTCTTGCACTTTGAAGCGCAATTTTTGGCCAGGCTTGCTGCCAGCAATTTCAAACCAGCAACCGCGTTTAGGGCATACGTCGGTGACCATGCCTTCGACGCGAATCGGTTTGTTGGCGTAAGCTTGAGGATTGGCAAGCACTTCTTCGACGGAAACCGTGGTCGGTTGAGTCACGCCTTTGCCGTATTTGGTGCCGGCGACTTCGCCCGCAGCGGCAGCCGTGCCAGGCGTGACCGGAGCTGGTGTTGCGGTCCCGGGACCTGGCGTTGTAGCACCTGGCGCTACCTTGGCGGCGCTGGCTCCCGACGATGACTTGCTCTTGTCACAGGCTGCAAATAAACAGATCGCTAGGGTAACGGCGAGGCCAAGCTTTTTCATACGCCGTGCTTAACCGGAGTTCCCAGCCAGTGCAACAGTTGAATTGCCGAGTTCGGTCCGTTGCGCCATAGTGAATTATGGCAACATTGCAAACCGCACCATTGGGAGCCGCGCCTGGCATGCCGTGGACTACGGCCGATCCATTCTTGTTTTGCGTGCATCATCGTGACAACTACCCCGCAGGCGATGCCGCCATGGGGCTTGCTGCGCCTGCCCGCGCTGGCCGCAACATCGGCCAAGACTTTGCCGGCAAAGATGGCTTTTCTATGTATCACGGCGATCATGTACCGGGCTTTCCAGCGCATCCTCACCGGGGCTTTGAAACCATCTCCATCGTACGGCGGGGCTTTATCGATCACTCCGATTCACTCGGTGCGACCGCGCGCATTGGGCCTGGCGATGTGCAATGGATGACCGCGGGGCGCGGCATCGTACATTGCGAAATGTTTCCGTTGGTCCATCAAGATCAAGCCAATCCCGTCGAGCTTTTTCAGATTTGGCTCAATTTGCCAGCTAAAAGCAAAATGGTCGCGCCGTATTTTACGATGTTGTGGGCCGAGCAAATTCCACGCCGGGTTGTTACGTCGGCGCATGGCACCACCGAAGTAATGGTCT
>JAYWHS010000538.1:0-3541 GCA_043777635.1 Kofleriaceae bacterium
GCCGCGCAAAAAACTCAAGCAGCCCGCGCATTGCAGCGTTGCTGTGAGTTGGCGCCAGGCGCCGAATGTTGCAATACGTTGACGCCGGCTGAACTGCCGGAGTGATGGCTACCACTTGGTCGGCTGATTGCGATGGCGGTCGTGCGTTGGGCGCTGCGTGTTGCGCGTTGACAGGCGAGGCCACTCACCGGTAGGTTAGCCGACGGAGGCTTAGCCTGAGCTTCCTTCTACTGTCAAAAGCTCGGGCAATTTCCTCCACCTTTTTATGGCTACCGTTGCGCCGCAGAGTATTGAAGAATTGCTGCTGGTGCGTACCGGGCAGGTCTTCGTTACGCGTGATGGTGCGCCAGGTCTGTCGGCCGGCCCCATCAAGTATAGCCCCAATCAAGTACGAGGCTTCGATTTGGAGTTGGCTCATTTGGGCTACGTGGCATCGAAGCGGTTGCAAGATCAACTTGCATGCGCCTCGGTCGGTGAACTGCAGCGCTTGTTAACCTTGGTGCAAACTGCCAATCGCAACGCCAGCGGTGGCACGCGGACAATGCAGCCGTTGTTTCGTAAATTTCCCGACGATGTGCCCGCTGATACTCTGACGCTGTGGTGGGACCGGGTTATTGTGCATGTCTTGCAACAGCCGGCACAGCCTTGTGTGTTGTGTGGCAGGGTCGGGACCATTCATGTGCTTAATCCGTGCATGCACATGGTTTGCAGCGTGTGTTTCGACGGCAGCAATTACAGTGGTTGCCCGATCTGTAACGCAACCGTCGACCGCAGTTCGCCGTTTTTCTTGGCAGCACCGGTGAAGGCAGCTACGCGGCCTGTCGCCGCGACGACCTTTGCGTTGCTTGACCTTGGCAATCATGATGAGCATCGGACCGTTACCATCGCTAGCCGCGATTTGTTCGTGACGCTGTGTCAGCGTACGCAAGCGATGTCCGCGGTTGATGTTGACGCACTGGTACTCATCGTTGTGGACTTTCGAGATCATGTGGTCGGTTGGCTGCCGGCAAAGGTGCCGGTGCGTGAAAATATTGCGCACATTTTTGGCGGATTGCTGCGGCTCGCAGTGCCCGGTGCCTGGTTGGCCGCGACGCCGTACCTCGCCAGCGCGACGGATGTACTACGGTTGCTGGTTGCGTATTCGGGCGATGCTGTGGCGCTGCTTGCGACTGAGAAGTTCGTGGTGCGAGATGCGTCGACGCAGGCCCGGTTTGGTAAACCGCCAGCGCAGGCGGTTAGCACGAGCGTGAAGGTCTCGCACACCCGATTCAAAATGGCAAAAATGCCGCGGGCCTTGCGGCGTGGAGTTTTGACACTTCTAAACGGATTGCCAGCGGCCCAGTTGTTTGAAGATCTACATCGGCATCAAGCCCGTTGGATTTGGGTCGCCGAGTTTTTGCACCCCGGCGAATACGCAACGCGGTTCCCCCATGTGGCGAGTGCGTTCGCTGCGCTTCGCAACGATGGCGACGGTGGCATGGCGCTCGCGACGTGGGCGAGTAAGGTTGAAGCTGCGCTGCGTCAGGGTGATGACGCTGGCGTAGTTGCCTTGGTAGCGCAACGCCCAGGTGAGTTTGTGCGGCGGTTAGATCATGTGGTGCGCACAGCCAACGATTCGACCTGCGCGGTCACGGCATTTTGCAATGCGTTGCCAGCTATCACGAGCCCGGCATTGGTATCGCTGCGTGCGCACATCGCAGTGCGTGGTGCGCCGCTGGCCGCGCGGGTGTATTGGCCGAAGGCAAATTTCTTTGTGCCGGTGCCGCCGATCGACAGGCGGCCACGGTTACCAGAGGATGTAATCGTCACGCTGACCGCTGCGATTGACGCCCAATTGCTGCAACGTTTTGCTGCGAAGTCGCGATTTGCAACTGCCATCATCGACGACAAATTGGCCGGCATCATAGTTCCGTTCAATGAACGCACGGCCAGCCGCAGTGCAGTGCAATTGCCGCGTGGATCGATCGTGGCTATTCCTGCTTCGAAATCGTTGCGCTTGTTTATTCATTGGTGTGAGCCACCAGGCGGCCAGCGTACCGATATCGATCTGTCGGTAGGTTTTTTTGATGCAGCATGGCAGCTAGTCGGCACGTGCTCGTACTATCAACTCACCGCAACCGATGCGGCTGGGTTGCCGCTCGCAAAAAGCTCAGGTGACTTCACCAGTGCGCCTTGGCCCGACGGAGCGTCGGAGTTTGTTGATATTGATCGCGGGCGGGCGCTGGCCAGTGGGTATCGCTACGCGGTGATGGTGGTGAATGCGTATGCCGGCTTGCCGTTCCGTGAATTGGCGCGGGCCACCGCTGGCGTGATGCTGCGGGATGACAATCACGGTCTGCATTTTGACCCGCGCACGGTTGAACTGGCCTTTGCTCTTGACGGTACCAATGGCGTATTTATGCCTGTTGTCGTCGATTTGGCAACGTCGCAATTGCATTGGCTCGATGCCTACGCCAAAGGCGAATTTGACATGAATAATGTCGCAAGTTCGCAGCGCGCCTTGGCTACGATTTGTCCGGCGATGCTTGGATATTTTGCTTCAGGTACGCGGCCGACGATGCTGCAACTCGCGATGTATCATGCTGCGGCGCGGGCGGCCCGGGTGGTGCGGCGCAGCGCTGTTGCGGGCGAGGCGGATGCAGTATTTGTGCGTCGGGTCGATGAAGCGGTGATCGATTTTTTGCACCGGTTGCGTAGTGGTGAGGCTGATGAAATTTTGTTGGCGGCGGGCGAAGCGGTGCCGCCGACATCGTTGGTGCCATCGCCGGTGCTCGCCATTTTGCACGACGGCAACATTGCATTGCCGGAGGGCAGTAGCATCTATGCGCTGTTTCGCCGGCAGCTGGTGCCAACGTTGGCGGCAGCGGACTTGTTGGCGTAGACGGTTGCACGATGTGGATTGGGATCGAGGAGGTCATCCGTCCGCGTAGCGGTATCACCCGTCCGCGTAGCGGTATCAGCCGTCCGCGGTATCACCCGGGTAGCGGTATCACCCGTCCGCGTAGCCGCGTGGCGGTATCACCCGTCCGCGTAGCGGACATACGCGAGGTCGGTCCGGGTAGCGGTATCACCCGTCCGCGCAGCCGCGTGGCGGTATCACCCGCGTGGCGGTATCACCCGTCCGCGTAGCGGACATACGCGAGGTCGGTCAACAAGGTTGGAGGGGCTGGCCGAATGAATCGCGAGAGCAGGAACATGCCAGGGGGCACTTGGTGTTGCAGCTCGGCCAGGCTGGCGGCGCCTGCGCCAACTGAAATGGGTGTCGTGGGCGTTGGCGGTGTTGGCTGACCACTCGATGCTCGCCGTTGCAAACGAGGCGACAGCAATCCGGCGATGGCATCAGCGACATGCCGGTAGGCGAGGGTGAACGCGCTGCGGAGCTTGAGAAACGCATGCTTCAGTTGAATAGATGACGCATGGCACGGCGGTGCCGGGGTCGGCACAAACGTTGTCGGCGCGGCGTGCGGGTCTTGGCGCAACACGGCCGCGATGCCGAGCGGTGGGCGACCGGCTCGCTCGGCTGCAGCCAAGGCGACGACGT
>JAYWHS010000539.1:0-3530 GCA_043777635.1 Kofleriaceae bacterium
GCAGAAATTAAACAGTTCGAAGCCCGGGTGCAAAACGCCAAGATCGTGAAGCTGCCAGTAGCCAATATTACCAATGCCAATCTGCCGATGCTGGGCCGGATTCGAGCCAAAGACGTCACCTCGTACGGAACTAAAACCGCCAACCTCGGCGAAGTGAAAAGTGCCAACCTGCCCGGCGTGCGGATTCCAGAAGGTTTCGGAGTGCCGTTTTTCTACTACGTCCGCCACATGAAACAAAGCAAGCTCGACGCGGCCGTACTGACGATGCTGGCCGATGCGCGCTGGAAGGCCGAGCCAGCGTGGCGACGCAGTGAACTAACCAAACTGCGCGCTGCCATCGTGGCCGCACCGGTCGATCCTGCGGTGCTTGACGTGTTGTACAAGCGCATCGCCGTGAAGCTCGGTGGTCGCGGGGTGTTTGTGCGGTCATCGACCAACTCTGAAGATTTGCCTGGGTTCAACGGTGCCGGACTGTACGACACAGTGCCTAACGTAGTTGGCCGCACCGCGTTAGGCGAAGCGCTCAAAACCGTGTGGGCATCGCTGTGGAACTTGCGCGCCGTCGAAGAACGCGAAGCCTTTGGCATTGACCACCACCAAGTGTTTGCAGCCGTGCTGATCCAAGTCGGCGTTAACGCGACTGCCGCTGGCGTGTTGATCACCAAAAATCTATGGAACTCCAGTGAGCAGAATAGTTTCACAATCAACGCAAAATGGGGTCTCGGCATGAAAGTTGTCGAAGGCCAGCGCGTGCCTGAGCAGATTTTATTCGACGGCAACAACGACGGCACCAAGATTATCAGTCGCTCCGATGATCCAACTATGCTGGTATTTGATAAAACCGGTGGGATAAAAGAACTGCCGGCGCCCAACGGCGGCGTGATTCTGAGCGAAGCCCGCGCCAAAAAGCTGGTCAACATGGTGCAAGCATTCATGCCGCTGCTCGATCCAAGTGTGGCCATCGACGTCGAATGGGTACTGGAAGGCGAAGAGTTTTGGATCGTGCAACAGCGTCCGTTCGTCGGACACTGATCACACGATCGTCGCGCACGCTCGGCGATTTAGCCGATCCGACTTACGAACGGCGAGCGATAGCCGGCACCTGCCGCCAGCCGTACCCGCTCACCGAGGGCCCGACAAAACATCACGCCGAGGCCGGGCACATCGTCGACAAGTTCATTAAAATCTAAACGATCGATGCGTAGCAGTTGCACACTTTTGACAACCTTTACATCGTGTTCAAGCGCCAACGGCGCGACCCACGCTAACTCGTCCACCGCTTCGCCCTCGCCGACAAAACGATCGCCGATACGCAACTCGCCACTAGCCACCACCCACAATGCATCGACAATTTCGCCACCCGCAATGATAACTGCGCCGGGTGGTGCCGATTGCCAGCGTGCCCGTTCGGCCAAATCTGAAAGCTGCCGGCTCGATAAAGCGCCCAGCAAAGGCACTTTACCCAACACAATTAATGTCTCTACCCGGCTCGGCATCTCAACCTGGCTATCGTGCGCTACATCGTGTACCCGTCGCAAGATCTCAGCCGCATTTGCCGTTTGCATTTGTGCAGTCGCAACCGTCGCGATTGCACTGCGTTGCCGCTGCCGCGCTTGCGCATCAAGAAAATCCATGGCGAAGCTGCGCGCAATTGCATCGGCGCCGATCAATTCTTCGTGCAAGGCATCTGCTTGGGTTGGAATCGGCCGGCCACAGCGCTGGGCAACCGCCGCAGCCCGCGCCGCCGCAGGCTGTTCATCCACTGCATCGCCAATACGTTCTACGATGGCACGCGGTAATGCCGCATCGAGAACCGCTAAGTAACGTGCGCGCTCGCGCCGGCTCGGCGCCCATTGCCATGCATCTGCGGCAACCGCCAATGCGCCGTCTCGCTGTGACGCAGCGGCAAGCAATACGATGGTATGGGCAATTTCATCGATGCGCTCGTCGAGGCGGCGTTCAAGCCAGGTGATCGGTTGGCCGGCTGGCGCACACACCGCGCCGAGCGCTAACGTCGTGCGTTCGAGTTCGTCACATTCCAAATCGATACCCCGTCGCAGCAATGATTTTGGGACCGCGACCGCAGCGAGCAGTTGCGCAGCTAAGTCGCGAGCGGCGCGCCTGCGATACGTCATCGTCGCGACCAATTCGTAGGCTGCGGGTGCGCCAATACTGTGCAATGCGTCATACGCCGCCGTGCGCATATCGTCGTGGCGATCACCCAATGCGTCCGCCATGCGCCGCAAATCCTCGTCGGAAACGGCCCGGACATCCTCGCTCGGCCGATGCCCGGCGCGCCACAATGCAGCGACCAAAGCCAGCGCCGCAGGCCGAATATGTGCAGACGTCGGAATTTCTGAATCCACTACGCTGCGCGCCACGTCCAGGGCACGTTGTGCAATCAAAACGAATTCCCCATCACGCGGCACACCGCTGGCCGCCCATTCACTCAAAGCGGCAAACGCACCCACCTGCGCTGCGCGCTGTTCATTGTCGCGCGCCAACAGACGGACCAAGCTCGCAGCTGCTGTGGACGCTGCGGGCCCTTGCTGGACACCGCGAATATGTCGCAACACTTCAAGCCGCAGTTCTTCCATCGCAATCCGTGGCGGCAACTCCGCGATGGCTGCGCAAAGCTCTGGCACCGTACGTTGTTCGAGGCGCCAGCGCGCCACATGCTGTACATCGCAATCACTAGTATTCGGTTGGCCAAACCACGCTGGCACCACAGCGCCCGAACCACATAGCCCAATCGCGCGGGTTAGCAAGCGACGAAAATCGTCGTCGCTGACAACCGTAGTACTGCCCAACAATGCGGCGCACGCTGGCCGCGCTCGACCGTCAGCTAACACATCGATCACCCGCGTTCGTAGCATGCGCGAGGCTTGCACGCCTTGGCGCACCAACATGCCCGTTAATGCTTCCGCTGCATCGGCGCGGCCGCGCAAGTGCAAGCGCGCCAATAGATCAACGGCGTCGTCGCTGCGTGCCGTAGCCAATTGAGAATGCAGCAAGGCAATCGTTCGGGTGTCAACCGCATCATCAAGCGCGATATCGCCAGCGCCTGGGCCAGCGCCGTCGGCCGCGCCACGTTGCGCGACCGCCGAAATCGCAAGTCTCGGCACCCGCTGAGCAAACCACCATGCCACCGCCAACCACGCCGCACCGATGCCGCAGGAAATCAAGGCAGCCGCACGAGACGCGTGCAGCAAGGACAGTGTTAGCCCAGCCGCGACGGCGCCGACTCGCTTGGCACTACCTTCAATGAATCCGGCGATCCGGCCACGCAACGCGGTCGGCAAGAGCGCTTGCACCAAACGATCGGTCGGAGTTTGCACCACAGCGTCGGTGAGGCGAGCCAACATTTGTATGGCGATAGCCATCACCACCACCGCCGGCACACCGAGCATGAGCAGGCCGGGCGACATACTCACAACCACTAACGCCGAGGTCAGTATCACCAACAATAACGGGCTCGCGATCAAGCCGCGCCCGACGCCCAGCCTACGCAGCAACCATGCAGTGAGCCG
>JAYWHS010000540.1:0-3527 GCA_043777635.1 Kofleriaceae bacterium
CGGCACCCCTGGATGGTTATGATCTGCGGTTGAGCGTTGCCGAGATTGATGGTGCTCAACCGTTTTCGATCTTTGCCGGCTATCAGCGGGTGTTGGTGCCGCTGCGTGATACCGCGTTGGCAATGCAGGTTGCAGGGCAGCGCGTGCCGATGGTGACGCATCAAGTGCTGGCGTTTTCTGGTGATGTTGAGGCTGCTACCGTCGGTGAAGGCACGGCTTTTGATCTAAATATTATTGGGCGTGACTTCCACGCTGAAATTGCGACGGCGGAGTTGCAACGCGCAGCGGATCGGCCGTTGGCAATTTTTGCGTTAACCCTATGTACCGTGCGCGGCGTGGTTGCCGGCGCAGCGGTGGTGCAGGTCCTGCAACCATATGCCACCTGGGTGCTACCGCTGGGTGCGGATCTCGTCGCTGATGCGACGGTGGTGTGGATCCGTTTTTGATGCCAGCACAGGGTCGTGTTAACGCACCGTGAGTAACTGTGCCGCTGACAACGCCATCACCATGGTGGCTGCTTCCAAATCTGCCAAGCTGACATGCTCGTCGGGCTGATGCGCCAAATCGAGTTGCCCTGGGCCGTAGGCCACCGCTTCATGAATGCCGGCGAGCCGCGAAAAATGTTTTTGATCGTAGGTGCCGGGGCTGGCGACTAAGGTTGCATCGCGGGTGAATACCCGGCTGATGCCGGCCTGCAAGGCTTGCACAATCGGTGCATCGTCGCGGGTATGGGTTGGATGTACGACCATTCGATCGACGACTTCAAACGGCAGGCCAAGGCCCGCTACCGCAGCTTGTAGTTCGGCGCGCACGTCGTCGAGGTTTTCTTCGCTCAGGAAGCGGCGATCGACCACGATGGTGCAGCGGTCGGCAACGCAAGGTGATTGCACGGGTGCCAGCGCTTGGCCGCCAGCGATGCCATTGATGTTCAGCGTCGGATGCCGCGCACCGTCGGGCACGACCGGCAGTGCACTGCGCCGCGTCAGCAGCCGTGCTGCATACGGTCCGTGCAACTCGGCGATGACCTGGGCCATGTTGGCGATGGCGCTTTGGCCCCAAAACGGCATGCTGCCATGGGCGGTACGGCCATGCACCGTGAGATCGAACCACCACACGCCACGATGCCCTAGGCAAATTCGATCAGGATTGAGCGGCTCGGTAATCACCACATGTTGTTGTTTGCCGTGGGCCAAAATGCCGCGCTCCGCCAAATACGCCACGCCGGCAAAGCCGCCGGTTTCTTCGTCGACGGTAGCGCTTTGTTCGACCGTGCCGATCAAATTGGCACCGGCGCGCCGCAACGCTTCAATTGCGTAGAGTGATGCAGCGATGCCACCTTTCATGTCACAGGTGCCACGGCCCCACACTTTGTCGTCACGGACTACGGCCGCAAAGGGATCAACCGTCCAGCCGTCGCCCGCGGGGACGACATCGAGATGACCGTTGTAGTGCAAACATGGCCCAGGGCCCGATCCGCGCAGCCGACCGATGACATTGACCCGAGGATAGCGGCGCGAGTGATCAGGATGATCGCTCGCCGCGATTTGCACAGTTTCATAACCCAGCGCTTGATAGCGCTGCCCGATCAAGTCGGCGCAAGCGGCATAGTTATCGCCCGGCGGATTCACCGTCGGAATGCGCACCATCGCTTGCAGAAAATCGACCAGCTCCGGCATCAGCTTTTTAACTTCGGCAAAGATGCGCGCTTCGAGTGGGCCTGGCGTCACGGTCAACCTTTGGTGTGGGATGGGTGAACTGGTAGTGTAGCGGGGCAGGAGGGCGGTGTCATGGCAAGTTAGCCCACGCGTGAGCGCACCGCATCTAGCATCAGGCCGATAGCTGACCGCTGCTTAGCGCTTTGTCAGCGCATCGAGCCGCGCCAACAACGGTGCGCCTTTGGCAGGATCAACCATGTGCACGTAGCTGGCGTAGCCACGCGCGCTTTGCACCACGTCGCCGGTGCCATCGGCACCGACGCCGTGCCACGATTTCCCGGTTGGACCGTCGTGTTCGAGCTGAAATAGCAGGGCGCGAAATCGACGCAGTTCGTTGCGTGGCACGCTTAGTTTTTGGTTCACCACGACACCGGTGACTTCTTGCCGGCCGCCTTGGCGCACAACCCGCACCTTATCAGCGTGGACGACAAAGCCTTCGGCCGCGACGAGGCGGCGGATAACCGCGAGCGCTTCGCCGACGTTGGCATTGCGATCGTGGGTCGATAGCGTTAGATCGTCGGCGTAGCGGGTAAAAGTGAAGCCATGCTTGGCGCACCATCCGCCAAGCCGTGCATCCAAGCGGCGGCACAACGCGTTGCTGATCGCGGGCGACGTGGGTGCGCCTTGCGGCAGTTTACGTTCGCCGCGCGCAACATAGTAGGTGACACCGTCGAGTTGGGTCTCGGTGATCTCAGGCTCGGTGCACAGCAGTGCCAGCACGATGGCCACTTCTTCGTTGTAGCCGATGGTGCGAAACAAACCTTTGACGCGGCGGTACGTTACCGTCGGGAAAAAGTCGCGCAGATCAACGTTGAGCAAGATCGCGGCCCCAAGGTGAGGTGCTGCGTTGCTGACGATCGAGCGGCCAGCGGCAAAGCCGTGCGCTGCGTTGGATAACGGAAATTTGGCGAGCAGCTGGTCGAGAATGAACCGCTGCGCCGCTTTAAGTTTGACCTGCGGCGCCGAGATAATGCGTACGCCGCCGGATTTTTTAGCTATGCTGAACCGGTGGTAGTGGTTGATGGTCGAAACTTCGCGGGCATATGCCAAGTGCCGTAAGGTCCCAATTGAAACTTGCATCGCGCGCGCGATGTCGGCCGCGGTTTGCCAAGCTGGTAAGCCAAGCTCGGTGATGGTGGCCGCAGCCCCGATAGTGGTGGTGCCGATGCCTGGTTGCAACCCGGCCGATACCTTAGCGCCGAGATAACGCAGCTCGATGGTTTTGCGTTCCTGGGTCGCGGTGCGTTTGACCGCGCGTTCGCCTAAACGTTTCTGCTTGGTTGCCACGCGGCGCGCGCGTGATTCCGCCATGCGCTGCTTTTTGGCTTCGCGCTCCAGCTCGATCAGGTTACGCAAGCGCGATGCGTTTCTATGCAACTCGGCGAGCCGAGCCCGCGCTGCTGCTAACCGTGTGACTTCGTCGGGCGGTTCATTCGGCAGGCTCTGTTGACTTGGCCAAAAGCCAAGTCGCTGCATTTCTTCGAGGATGACCGCGTCTTGGCTGCCGCGCGCGATACGCTCGAACAGTTCTTTGCGATTGGCCGGGGGTTTTTCACTCACGGTGAATGCACTTGCCTTGGCCGACGATGAAAGATGCGTGGCGGGTGAGACCTTCGTTCACTCCTGGGACTGGATCTGCTCGGCTCGAGTGCCGACGGCCTGGTGCCGTTGCATTCGATTCCCATCGGGAATCCGCTTGAGAATCGACTGCACCAGGCCGTCGGCACACAGTATTGAGCGAGCCAGTGATGGATGGGGTACGTGACCGCAAGGTTGGCGATCCGCCAACCAGATTGCAAGGTTCGTATCTCA
>JAYWHS010000541.1:0-12414 GCA_043777635.1 Kofleriaceae bacterium
AGTCCCGGTGCCGTCGATGCAACTGTGCAAGCCTTGCGCACACCGGCTAGCCATGTTGCAGGCGAGTTGCGCCGCATCAGCCGTGGCTGGTACATGGAGCCACTAGCATTTTTCACGACGCGCGTGGTGGCCATTGATCTGCAACCACCCAGCAGTCCGGTTGTCGGACACAAGCAGATTGACGGTGACAACGACGATACGGATGCCAACCACAGCCACGCAACGAGCACGTCAACTCAACTCGACGACCTCGTCACGGGCCTCGCCGACTACCTCGGTCGCGCCCTACTCAAAGGCCAACGCGCCACGGCCAGCACTGCACTACAGCTGGCGCAGCAAGCCGAACAACTCTACATGCACCATATCGCCACGTTGTGCACCCGTGCTGCCACCGGCGATGTCATGGCCTTATTCGATTTGACGATTCTATATCAACTCAAGTAACCGTCGCCAACCGTGCGCAACGCTCGACGTTACTTTACCGAATGGCCGTCGACCCGCACCTGGAAAATAAAATACGGCGGCATGCATGCACCAACGCCACGCGGCGCGTTCGCTACACCGGCACACACGTAGTCATCACCACATGGTGTTTTGGCATCACAGCGACGACGAAACTCAGGGGTTGCATTGGCTAGACAACTTGCAAACGGTTTGCCCGACGCCAGGCAATCGTTGAAGCCATTGGGCGGTTGCGCACCACAAATTGCGTCATCTTTGTACTTGCCCATGGTGGCGCAAGGACTTGAACATGATCCGTTAGGGAAGCCACCAAACGCGCTCGCCGTAAACGGCTTGGTCCCAGAATGGTTGCAATACGCGCGTCGGCCGGTTGGCATCACGGCACAACGTTGGGTTTCGAAATTAGACACCGTATCTTTAAGCGAATTGCTATCGAACGATACGGTTGAAGTTTCGCAGCTGTCGCCAGCACCAGGCTCAGCCGCTGTCACGCACATACCGATTTCTTCACCGCTAAGATCTTTGCAGGTGTAGCCCGCTGCGCACGTCCAGCTTGCAAAGCTTGGGTCGCCGCCGAGATCACAATGAGCGCCGTATTTCCCGACGGTGTCATTGGTGCGCTCAGCGTAAGGACGCGGTGCCGCAATGGCTTGGCCCGCAGCAATATCCGCTAGCGCTGAGCGACGCCAAGGCAACTCGTCGTTAATTTGAGGTGAACTCCCAACTTCAATAGCATTGCTGCGAAAGGTGTCAGCGTCTTCTTCGCCTAGGATGTGAAAACCAGCGAGGCCCCGGCTTTGATGACAACCCTGGCACGTCATCGTATCAAGCTTGCGCAACAAACCGCCTGGCGACTTAATCAGTTGCAGGGCCGCGTAGTTGATGCGTGCAAAGGTTTGCTCGGGCTCAGCAAACGCTGCCAAAAATGGACGGTTGGCACCTCGCGCTAAACCACGCGGCGACACCGAGATCGCACGCGTTGCAAGAAACTCAGCAGGTATCATCGCAACACCGCGATCAATCGCTGCAGCGTTGTTGATAATCCAGGTTTGCAATGAACTTTTTTGTACTGCCGTTAGATCTGCCTTGATTGTATTCGGTAACGGCAATGGCGTTAGAGCATAGGCGTTGACGGCAAAAACCCGCAACAAGTATTCGGCGTAGCCACCCATGTCGCCGCGTGCAACGGCCGGCCAACGTACGGCTTGCAAATTAATTTCGATCCGGTCGGGGGTTTGATATTTGGCCAACATGCTGGTCAACAACGGTAGTTGACCATTGGCGATGCGCCATGCATTTGCAGTACCGGCGCAGCTACCAACAGTTTGAGGCTGATCATAAACGACGTTCAGCGTCATTGGTAACCGTGACGTGCCTTGCGCCGTTTTGTACTGCAAGCGATAGACGAAACGGACTTCGCCGCATGCGCCAGGCGTTTGATGCACTAGGTCCAAACGGTTTACGATCGCGACCAAGCGAAATGCTGCGTTGGACGAACGCAACCAAGCGCTGTCAAATTGCCGGTGCTCAAAATTGAGCCCAACACGCTTTGCGATCCTTCGCTTTGAATTCGCGTAAATCGGCGTCAATGACGGTAACTAACGAGGCAAAATGTGGCGCTGCAACAAGGGTTGCATTGTTAGCCCCACTGCCACCAAAAACATCGCCCACGCCATGGCCGCTAGCCTCCAACCGCCCCAACGTGGATAGGTCGTTGATGAGCAGATCCGGCGAACTCACGCGAGGCACGGTGTTTTCGCCGTCACATTTGCCGTCTTCGCAGCCGGCATCTTCGGCCCAGTCGTCGGTGAGTTCGGGCTCGTTTTGCGCGCATGCGACCAGAACTGCAGCGGCGAAGACAAGGGCGAAGCACTTCATGCCTTATACTATTGCAGATATTGCGCCAGCTTGTTTATCAGTAATTCAAAGCACTTATCGCCACATTGCAGGGATTCGCGAGTCCCGGCTAGCGCACCCGCCAGGTCCACCGTCCCGGTCCAGCCCGGCCACAATCAGCTTGGCCCCCATACGGCGTAGCGAGCTGTGCTTGCACCAAACAACCTAGCCCAAACTAGCCCATCAAGCTCAATGCGCGATGCAAGGCTTCATCGATTGCAATGCGCAAATCGGACGACACGGCGACCCGCTGCATACCGGCCCAGGCCTGCAATCCACCCGTATGCACCACAACACTATGTACATTTCTGTCCGGATACCGGACATGACGCAAGGCAACCATGGCCCGCGACACGTAGATCGGATCGAGAACGACGCCATGTTCTGCCCAGACCGCTTCGATCGTCCGCAACCGCGCAGCCGGCAGTTCAGCATAACGTTCCAGTGGCGGTGGTAACCACAATGGTTGCCGCGGACTATCGGCGATGTCATCAGCGGCGGCACATGGACCTTGATCGAGGCTGTGCATCATGGCGGCTGGCACGGCGATACAATGCTGCAACGGACCCAGTGCAGTCGCGATACCGCGCGCGGTTGTGCCTGACCCAGCAGCCACGACAAATTGCACAGGCTCGTCGGCTGGTAGCTGGGCCGTACATTCGGCCACCAGCGTCGCGGCGCCGGCGCGACCACCGAGACTGTCGCCGCCCATGGGCATCCAGGTATGTTCGCCATGCTGCGCCGCTAGCGCTGCAACCGTTTCACTTTGTAGCCCTTGATCAAAGTCCGCTTTCCGGACAGCATGTAGTTGCATGCCAGCGCGCTGACAAAACGCTAATGTCGGATTGCCAAAATCTACGTGTTCGCCGCGCACAAGACCCACCGTGGCGATGCGATGGGTGTAGCCAAATAAAGCGACGGCATGCAAATGGTTCGAAAATGGCCCGCCCATCGTTACCAGCCGCACGGCGTTGCGAACGTGCTGCAACTTTCGCCACTTGGTGCCGACCGCATTGGGAAACGCTAGGTCATCGCGCAGCATCCACGTTTGAACACCGATCGAAATCAGTAACGATTGCGTCATCGTGAAGTGCGCAGCGCGATCGCTACCGACCTAGCCTGGATATTTTTGAGCGAATGCTTCATCGGTCGTCGTAAGTAAGATAATGCCCTCGATAAAACCGATGAGCGCGGGAATCGCAGTCCAGCAAAACACCAGATACAGCACACCCATACCAGGTTGGCCGAGGTAAAATTTGTGCACACCAATTCCACCCAACAGCAATGCGAAAATCCCGGCGGTTTGCCGGTTCTTGCTGGTTAGCGACATGGCGGTAGGTCCCACCACTGTCATAGCGCCTGGCATCACCGGCTGACGTACCCCGCATTGCGGGCAAAGTTCAGCGCGCACGTCGAGAATGTTGGCACAAGCATAGCAGTGCTTCTTGTTGGGGCTCAGGGTCGCAGCTGCGGGAGCCTCTCGATATAGTTCAGCCATCGACGACAAGGTTAGGTCATTCGTCGCCGGTTATCAAGCCACGGCAACACTGCCTTGGTGCCGTCGTACTCCACAACGATGTAGGTGTTTGCGAGCTAGTAACGAAATGGCGCTATCCTGCCAATGACATCACAAGCTTGGTGCACACTGGTGCCATGAACTACTCAACGCGAAAGCGCATAGGCACTGTCACCGTGACTGCGCCGCCACGCGGCTTAGGAAATTCGATCGTTTGAATCATGCCGGCAACGCACTGCTCGACGGTGAGATCAACACCTGCAGCGACGGCACGCGTCACCGATCCGCCGACTTCCACGGTAAACGTGGCGACCACGGTGCCGCTCAGCGTTGGCTGCGCGAGCAAGCGTTGTTCATAACAATAGGTGATCTTGTGGACGTTGCGTTTCAAAAATCGTCGAACAATTGCGACATCAAGTCCTGCGGCGGAAACCTTGGCCGGTAGTATTTTGACTGTTGCGTGTGGTTCAGCCAGCGCTGCCAATGCACTGCGTTCCGAAACCATCACAGCACCGCCGAGCGAGCCATAACTTTATCCGATACCAGTGCCTACCAATGGCTCATTAACTGATGGTTGGGCTGGTGGCAGCGGGGCTCTATCGAGCGCCGGCAACGGTTCTTGGATGATATCTCTCTCGGATGGCACAACTACCGCCGTCGACGCGTCCGACGAGCTGACGTTGTCATAGACAAACTTGGCACCCAACAAGGCGGTGGCTGCAGCTAGCGCGCGCACCGACGGGCGCAACATGCTGGCAGGAATGACCGTAGGTTGCATCGGTGCTGCAAATACGACATTGCCAAGCGCGTCGTAGGAGTACTTTACACACATCTGCTCACCGACGTGACGCCGCAAAAAATCAGCCGCTTCGTGGCGCTGCAAGCGGCTTAGATCATGGACCAAGGTTTGGCACTCGTCACAAAATAACGCACGACCGCGTACTGTCATGGTGTCCCATTGCGCTGCGCACGGCGAGCTAATCGGCAAATCGGTACGCTTCATGCCTAACCTGACACCTGGTTTGCATTTTGGTTTCAACCAATTCCGCAGTAACACCTCATGATCTTTCGTCGACGAGTGATGCGCATCTCCTACAAAGATGTGCGACGTTGAACGCATGCAACTTTCTGTTCGCTTTTCCGGTTTGGTAGTGGCCTTTGTGGCAACCGCAGGGTTCGCCTGCTCTTCCAAAACTGAACCTGGCACCGGCGCCGCTGGAAGCAACAACGTGGCCAAACCAACGGGCGATTGTACTTCGGCCCGCAACAACGCTGCCACCGCGTGGGAAACCTGGGCTTCCACGATCGAGCAAGAAAAAACCGCCGCTGCAAATTCACATATGAATTTACGCATCATGAGCGAAGCTGCGGCCCAAGGTGCAGACGTTATTAGCCCCGACGATGAATCAAAAACACGGGCACTCGGGGCCAAAGCCACGTTGGTTACACTTGCAGCGCTTGATCAAGCCTACGCCCCGGCTGTTGCCGCAGCCCGCGAGGCAGCCGCCGAACTTCGCACACCGCAAGGTGCCAGCAAACACGCCAGCGCATTACAGCAAGCCAAAACATTGCTCGATGCCGAGCAAGCGTTTGACCAACAATCACTTGCCGTCGCAACAGCCACCGCCGAAAGCATCGAGATTCTAGATCTACCGGCGGCAGCGCTCGATAATCCGGTGATTAAAGCAAAAATCGATGCCCTCACCGCCAAGCGTACCGCAGCGATCGCCAGCGTCGAAGATCTGCGCAAGTCGCGACAGGAAAAAATCACCAGCGAACGCAAAACCATAACCGACCTCGATGCGGCCTTTACTCCGTGCTCAAAATAGTTCACTCGGCGCGTGCAAGTGGAACCTGCACACAAGTGTCCACACTGGCTTTCACACGAGCGTGTTTGGCTAGCCACACCTAAGACATAGTTGGCGCGTTTGATCCGTGCGGCGGCGGAACTTAACCCTACGCAGCCGCAACCCAGTTCAATAGCGTCACAGTCAGGCCATAACCCGCCAAAGCGGTTGGGCATGCAACCTGCAATACCACTACGCACTATCCAAAACCCCTAGGATCGCCATGAGTAAAATTGCATTACGTTTTTGTCTCACAACACTCTGCGTTGCTTGCTCGCACACCAGCGCGACGTCTAACGGCAGTCCCGCTGCATCGCCGAGTGCAACCGCACCCGCGTTGTGGCACAAGGTGCCTTCGATGCCAGTCGAACTGCAAATTTCCGATGCTGTAAGCAAAGTCAGCGAGACCACACCGAGCCACGAAATCAACACCACATTCATTACTGCGGATTACGAAATCGTAGTGCGCCCAGTGCAGCGTGATGCACTTGAACTCACCCAAAGTTTGGCAGAAGCCAAAGAATCAGAAACTGCGAACTACCAAAACATCGCCTTGATTACCAACGAGCCTGCCCAAGATGGTTCTACTTTCTTGTTGGAGTTCGATGGCACCGACGCAGGTGGCACCAAAGCATTTGTCTCGTACGGTCGCTATAGCATTGCGAGTGAACGAATCGATTGCTCGGGCACGGCGGCCACGGCTGTGGACCGTTCAAAAATCACCGCAGCCTGCAAAAGTCTACGCAGCAAATAACCAAACTAAGCCGAGCAGTGCTGCGTTGGTTCACTTCGTCTGTGGTGTTGCTACCGTGCGCGTAGCAACACCGGTTGCAAGATTGATCTCGATGAAAAAATCTTCGTCGCTGCTTTCTAAGACAACATTTCCGACCTTGCCAACGGCACGGCGTGATACCGCCAACTGACAATCATTGCAGACATCAGAAATGACATTGCGCAGCGAAATCTTCTTGGGTGCTTCCGGACGGCGAGGTACCGCAATGCCGACGCTTGGATAACGCCACACGAATAGCGCCTTGCTCGCTGCGTCAAACGTTACCACCGTGTCGCTATCGGCAAGCAACAGATGGGCATATGGCCCAGCACCTTTGTAGAGTTGTCGTGCCACCACTTTGCGAGAAATTAAATCAGTGACCTCCACCAGGCCTTGGACAGAACGCACCAGGCGATCGTCGAGGACGCGGACGATGCCTGGCCAGCCCGCACTTGCATTACCTTCGATGCCATCTTCAAGACCACCAAACGCACTAACACTGGTGGCGTCACCGTTTTCGCGATGCGCAGCCACCATGCCGGTGGCCATCTGGATGACGTACAACCCGTGTTGATTCGAGTACAAAAAATATCGCCCGGTTTCGGAAAACTGCGCGTTGTCGAGAATCGGCACCAACAGCGTCCGCATCACGCTGCCATCGGACGTTCGAAAAAACGTAAACGTGCAATCCATGGTGCTCGCATTGGTGCAAACCGCCGCTACGGCAACGTCGCCAGCCGGGCTAAACGAAATATCGCGGGCCTCAACACTGAGCAGTGTCGTGATCATTTTTGGCGGATTATTCGACCAAAGTTCAAGGCCGGTCTTTTGCACAACCAAGCTACGTTGAGCACTGACACTGGAAATCACTTCAGCATTGGCGGGGAATGTTGGATCTCCGGCGGCATCGAGGACATTTGCATCCTGCACCGCTGTGCCCCCAGCTGCGTCGCTGAACGTCTTACTTGAGTTATTTTTGGCTAGCGCAACATCTGAGCCGCTGCGGTTGGGCGACCGCGCTGGGCGCGCTGGCACCGGTTGGTGACAAGCACTCAGAGCTAGCACAGCGACGATCCTTCGCATCATAGCCACCACAGTAGGGGCTTGGAGGTACCGCCGTCAATGTGTCGACGTAACCCTGTAGCCCGATCTACTTTTTCTTGAACGTCGCGATATTGAGTAATCGTTGATCAACCAAGTGGCCCGCCAACAATTGGTAGTCCACCGAATCGACAATGGCTTTACCCGTAGATTGAATGGTGCGACCGCTATCCCAACTCGCGATAAACGTTTTGACCGCCCCGGTTTTGCCCCAAGCGCAGGTACCAGCGGTTTCCAAGCCACGATTGGTAACCACCTGACACGCGGTACCGTCGACGACAATCCATTCACCTTGGGTCTTGAGCGTAAACTTTTTCACGTTGGCAACCGGATTTATCCGATACGCAAGATTGTCGCCCAACAACACGGTTTTGTTATCGACACGAAAAAATGAATACGTTTGCGTCGAGCTTGGGGTAGTGCGCACCTTAACTTGGCCGGCATTTTCAAACATCAACGCGTATTCTGACGTGGTCGCGGTACCGTCTTTATCAACTTTGTTGACAACAACCTTACCGTCAGCGGCGATGGCCCACAGGGTCACTATGCCCACAAATTCAGTACGCCAAGTACCCACCAGCGAAGTCAACAGCTTGACTCCTTCACCCTCAGCCAATGGTACCGCTGGCGCATTATAAGAAACATAGGGCGCTTGTATCAGCGCATCAGGGGCCGCACCGTCGTTGATGTTGCAGGTTCCGATTGCGGCCATCGGCTGGGCAGCGGCTTCAAGACACGTACGTTTTGCATCGTCGAGCACGCTGCACAATTCACCAAACGTAGTCCCTGTGGCGTAGTTCTTTTCAAAATCAGGGATGGTGATTTCATACTTCGCCAACGTTGCGGCAATCGCGACACGGCTTTTGTCGACGATGCGCTGGCATTGCGCCACGGCCGCAGGATTCGCCGCCGCACGGCCGGCATCCACCGCAGCGATGGGCGCTGCGCTACCGGAAACCGCTGCGCTACCAACCGGCGCTGCGCTACCGACGCCTGCGCCCACGGCTGAACCAGCGGCTGAACCCGTTGCCGATGAACCGGTGGCGGTAACTGCGGGCTTGGCCTTGTCTTGGCCTTTACCCTTGCACCCGACGCCTACGCCAACTGTCGTTACCCCAACCAACAATCCAACCATCGCTATTTTTTGCATGGTCGCAGCTTATCAGAGGACTTCTCATCCTTCATGAGCCTACGTCCGAATTTCGGACGACCGTCAAAATCCGCCGCTCCACCCAAGCACCAACTGGTCATGGCTTACTGCGACGATTGGCGTCGAACGACTAGTTGCGCTCAGTGTGCGTACCGGCGCGGCGTCATTCCGCAGCCAAAGCCATAACCCCAACCCCGCAATCACGGTACCTGCAGAAAGAGTAACAATGCCTGCCATGGTCGACTCACGATACGTCGGCTCCACCTTCCCGCTCCCGTTGTTTGGATCTTCGTCGATCGCCAGCAGCACACCGCCACCGATCATTGTGACAACTCCGCCGACCACAAGCACTTTTGCGCCAACATGCGATGGGCGTGGCACGAGCTGACGGCCGCTAGGCTTAGCTGCATAAGATGCGGTCTCGGCGGGTGGCGGAGCGGGCATCGGAGCGACCGGCTCTTCTATCGACGGCTTCGTTGGTATCTCAACTTTCTTACCTTTTTCGATGGTTACCGCTTTCGATGAATCATCGCCGTTCCATCTTAAAAAAATGACTAACTGCCGGAGTCGATCGGCATTGTTTTTTGATCTCAGCGCATCACGATCTAGCGTAATTGAGCCACGAAGAAGCAACTGACCGGTAGCCGTTTGATATTTCGTTGCGACGACGACGATGCTGCGCACTTGGGGCAAGATCCGAAGGGTTACGACTTCCGTATGCTGTGGTTGCATCTTCACCAAGGCCGCAGCCGTGGCACCCTCGACCTCTTTGGTGGTGTGTAAAAATCCGACCCACTTGCCTGTCACCAACGCTGCATCGGCAACCGTTTGGATATCAAGGCGAGCTAATGTATTGGGCTCGACGTTGATTCTGTACTCCCGTACATCACGATTCGGTGCTTGCATTAGCACGCGATACTCACCAGGCCTCAACTTAGAAATCATTGTCCCAGCAAACCCCGGCACGACGCGCTCATTGAGATAAAGCGTCAGATTTTTTGCATTCGAAGTGACCAGCAATTGCCCACCATCGGCCTCATAAATCTTGACCTTCACATCACTAAACAAATTCGCGGCTTCCGCCCCATACTCCGTCGCGGTAATTGCTTCATCGCCAAAGCTGCGTATCAACTCCCTCATCGCGCTGTCTTGGCGCTCACGTAACTCGGTAACCAACCCAGCGAATTGCTCTTGTCGCATGCCTCGAACGCTGCCCTGTTTCACTAGTTGTTCAGCCTGACGCTTGCTCGCCAAAGCAGTCCGCAATAGTGCGCGCATCATAGTTGCGCGACAACGTGGCTCACGCACCAACATGAGTGGATTCGCACGGGCACGCGCGATGGCGGTAGTGAGTCGTTGAGTAGCGATGTCAAAATCTGCATTCGACCAAGCATCCATACCGGCCGTAACATCTTTTTCGAAAACCTCAGGTTTGTATTCGGCATCTGCGATACCGTTGCTGTAAACGTGACTATGTAATCGTTGCGTGAGAATTGTCGGATTGGCCTCAAGCTCCGTTGCCTGCAGGCCCTGACGCAACACCTGCATAATTGCCTCAGCCTCGCGCGGACGTTCACCGTCATAGGCCTCAAATAAAAATCGCTCCGCGCGAATCGACCGCGCCGCTACAATGGTAGTTAGCCAAAATATCATGCACGCTGTTACGCGAATGACGTTCTTATGAAACTGCATACGTCACATCGTGTGAATGATTCATGGTCGACCTATCGTTACCCGCTAAAAAGCGTTGCGAACTATGTTTAGAATGTGTGGGCCCGTTTAGCGCCAGCGCAAACACCGCTGCTGCCACTACCTTAGCGACACGTACCACCCGCCGCTCGTGCCGCCCATCGTACAACCTTACGGCATGTTGCGAGAAAACATGAATATCCGCAACGTTTTGTACGCTGATCTGATGCCCTATTGCCGCCAGCTCCGAGCTGGGGCACCTGCAATGGAAGGCTGTGCTCGAAATGAGCCCTCGCTGCGTATCAAGTCGTCGCGGACTGCGCGCAGTGCGCGGCGCGGGCGTCTTGGTCGCAGTCCATAGTCACTACCACCGACGTCGTGGTCTTTTAGTGTAAAAGTCAGTAATCGAACGCAGGATCCTGATTTGCGTTAGCCACTAGAAGCAAGCGCTCCACTGCCGCAATAAAAACTGTTTTGTCGCAAAATACACTGTGAGATAAAAAAGAAACTCGGAGCATCCCGTCAATATGTTCGATTGCAAGTTCCTCAATGCCGACATCATTGCCAGCACGCAATTGAGATATGAGTTGAGCCAATTCACGCAGTGACACCCAACCTGCCATCACTGCTGCGTCAAAGAACTGCCAGCAATGCCTAACCTCAGAGTCTTCGGGAAGCGAAGCTGCGAGCAATGCGTGTAAATTATTGGGCATAGTTAATAGTCTTCCGCCGCTAGCAACGGCCACGTACTGCTGAATACTGGTGCGTGCGAGGTTATTACAAACTCGCCATTGGCACCCTGCTTAAACCGCCCTTGAATTTCAATCGCGCGGAGCGGTGAACCGAAATCAACGATTGCCTCGAAAAATCCGTCTACGCGACTCACATCATTTCTGCCGACGACCCGACGATGGATCAAGCCCTTGCTAAGAGCTTTAACTTTTTCGTGTGAACTTCGAGATCCCTACAAGTATTCCTCAAGCTCATCATACCGATACCGGTCAAGCGGCGTGTCAAGCAGAACGGTCGTTTCAGCGGTACAAGGATTCACCAGCACTTCAAAGAACTTTTGAGCACCGCTCATACTCATTTTTAACTGCCAGACGAAAGGAACAACAATGCCATCGCGTGTACGGACAACTCCACCCGATGTTGCATATCGCCAAATCTCAAATGGCCAAGTTTCAGTTGGGTGCGCGAGCTCAAAGGCTTCCCGCGCAAACGCAATTGCCGTCAAATCATCCATCAACAACCTCGCTGTTTTATTGTGACTCATACAATTTCCTGAAATCCATCCGTCGTTGAGCCTCTTCAGCAATTGTGTCACGATAAAACGGCGAAGCTCCGCTATCCGACCAAATGCCGCTCCGCGATTGTGCCGCAGGAATATTGGGTTTGTCTGCAGGACCAGGTTCAACAGAAGATCCTGGCGGATGGGTGTGGCCTGACCATTTGCCATGCTCACCACCACGCAAGGCTTCTGCAAATGCTTCATCTGGCACTACGACTTTCGGACCATCGCCCCGAATAATCAATCGCTCACCTTTTTTGGTGTACATGGAATACTCGTCGCCGGTAACACGCCCAAGGGCTCGCAAGTCGCTCATTGAAACGGTTTTCTTGGAGACAACTACCATGGCACCTTTAGCTGGCAGTTTGTCATGAATCGCACGCTGCCGGCGATTCAAAGATTCGAGCGGCTTGAGATCATAGGGCGTTGGCGTGACGTTGTGCGCTTCAGCGTTCGCCACTGTTTTTGTACGTGAAGTCGCTTGAGCGGGAGAGGGATCGTGAGTTGCACCTGTGCTTGCGCCTGACCTCGCATTCTCCTTTGACGGCTGTGGCTGCTGCGTTTCGTGGAGAATGTTGTCACGTACCGCCAGCATCTTTTGCACGCGCTGACGCAACACGCTTTCATCGGCGGCCGTCGGCTGTATTGCCGGCCGAGCGCCTGCACCTCGATTGCCAGTCGGCACAGCCG